>CABRGJ010000012.1 GCA_902470405.1 uncultured Eggerthella sp. | reverse complement strand
AGTCACCCTCCTAGGATGAACCCACCTAAGGAAATTTACCGATTTGCGTCCATTACGAACATTACGAACATTACGAAAACAAAAACGCCTGATAAATATCGATTTTCGAAAAAACCGCAGGTCAGCTTTCGCGACCGAAGCGCGACCTTTTGTCCCTAAATTCGTCCCTAACCTAATTGGAATTCGTCCCTAAAACGGAGTCGAAAACGCTATCCAATGCGCGGGCTTTGTTCTCTGTATTCGTGTGGGTATAGATCTTCAAAGCGGTATCAGGTGAGGCATGCCCCATGAGTTCTTGGATGTCCTTCGGCGAGACACCAGAAGAGCCAAGGAGGGAAGAGAAGCTATGGCGTAGCTCATGGAGCGTTAGGCTCACTCCGAAACGTTCTCTATTCTCTTGCCACCACTTCCCGAAATGATGAGGTGTGACGGATCTACCCGATTCGTCAGCCATGAGATGAATGTCTTTGCTCATTGGCTTATCAAAGAATGCTAAATCGCTCCCAATCTGTTCTATACGTTGCTTAGTTGCTTCTAGAGCAAATGCAACGAGAGGGATAACTCTGATACCGTTATCGGTCTTAGAATCGAGTATTTCGAGCGTAGCATCATCTATAGAGACATTATCAACTAGAGCATCAGTGCATTCGCTACGCCTAAGACCACAACAAATAATGAGGATTATTCCATACTCGAACCTGTTTCTTGGGTCGAGCTGGGGGAGTAGCGAAGCTATTTCAGAGCGTTTCAACGCTCTTTTAGGCTTTGTGTCCGCACTCGGCCTTTCTACGTCTAAGACGGGATTGTGCTCAATGTCACCTTGCTTGTATGCGTAGGCGAAAAAGGCTTTGAGCGATGAATAGATCCCGCTAAGATATGTCCCTGATGCTGGTTTACCACTCGGTGTATTTCCAACCCTCATTTCCTCGAATATCTTCTCAATATCTCTAGCTTTAATGCTCGCAACAGGCTTCTCTTCGCCTATCGCACGGGCGAAAGCCTTAAGATTCCAAACCTCTTTCTTTAAGCTACTCTGCTTAACCTTCCCGCTATTCTTTCTTGATACAGTGTATGGCTCGATATATGCGAGAATACCCATATTTGAGCCGTCCCCGATAACCATTGACAAGCCCGACAATTCTGCGATGAAGTCACGCATAGCTAATTGGGCTTGCTGATAAGTTCCCGTGAAGTTGCGTGCCTTGGTTTGGTATTTTCCAGTTTTGGGGTTCTTGCCAACTGAGACGCGAAGCTGCCACTTTCTGCAATACTTTCGTGGCTTCTTCTCACGCCTGGCAATAGAGCCTTTTCCGTTCGTTCTCATGTTAAAATGTAGCTGCCTTTCAATTCGTCCGAAGGGCATCCAGAACCCCGTTACTCGCCAAAGTTCGACGGGGTTCTTTTATTATTCTTGTTCCATCATTTCTGCTGTGAGATCAGCGTATTTCTCCCAACCGCTCTTAACAGCCCAAGCATCAGCTTCAGCGAGTCGTTTAGTGCCAGTAACAATATTTCCTAATGAGTATTGGAACCCTGCTCTTTCGTAGCAATCTGCGGCTTCTTGTGTTGCTCTTGCTATTTCTGCTAGCTGATTGTAGAGCTCTTCACATGCTTTTGGGTATCCTTTAAGGTCAAGCAGGTCGTTACAGATTCTATCGAGTTTAACCTGAAGGTTTAATAATTCTTCATACTTAGCCAGCTGTTCATCACTAGAGCTTTCATTTGCCATTTCACCAGTTAAATCAAGCATTTCACTAAGAATGCCAAGCGATTCATTGTCAAATACTTCTACAGGTTCAAGGCTTCTGAATTCTTTAACAGCTTCTTTTCCAGTGAGTTCTTTCTGGCATCCTGCTAGACAAAAGGCAAGTACCGCTACAACAATAGCTATGACTAGCTTGCTTATATTCTTTGTTATCGTATTCATCTCTTTTCCTTTCTCTAAAACTCCCAATCAAACGGCAGCACATAATAAACCACTCTGCCTATGACTGTGATGGTCTCAGTGCCCTCAACGCCATAGTCATACACTTGAGTCTTATAAGTGGGGTCAGTCGAGTCAGGAACCAGCTCAAAGCCATTAGCGAGCTTTCTCACTCTCTTTACTGTGGCATCATAGCCATTCACACAGACCGCATAAGGTTGATTATCACGCTCTACATCGTTGCAGGGATCTACTAGTGCATAGCACCCATCGGGAAGGATCTTATCCATGGAACGACCTTTTACCTTGAGCAAGAAAGCATCAGGGTATTGTTCTATCTTCTTAGCAGCAACGGGGTAGGCTTCTTCAATCTCTATCATCTCTATAGGAGTCCCTGCTGCGATAGACCCATATAATGGCACGTCTACGAAGTCAGAAGAAGACGAATGAGTCTTTTTCTCAGTGTCAACAAGCTCAGAAATTGAGATATTGAAGATTTCAGCGAGCTTTTGAACCTTACCCATTCGAGGCTGTGACCAGCCAGACTCCCATTGGGTAACGGTTGCTCTTGTGACACCAAGCCTTTCAGCAAGTTCAGCCTGGGTCATATCTGCTGCAAGGCGCAGTGTTTTTATTTGGTTTGAAATGCCCATCTCTCTCACCTCTTGGAAACTTTATTTAACATTCTAGGAAATTTTACTTGACATCACAATGTTATTTTAATTAACATTTAGTTGTCGAAAGGAATGCAATGGAGAATCTAAAATCCATACGCGAGGCAAAAGGGGTTAAGCTCTCTGCCGTTGCTGACTATCTTGGAGTTTCGCGTCAGACATACTCAAAGTACGAAGAAAACCAAGGTGCAATGAGTATCGATCAAGCTGTCGCGGTATGTGAGTTTCTAGGCGTTTCGGTAAATGAAATTTTTTTGGCCAACAAGGTTAAATAAACTAACCAATACGACCCATTAGAAGGAATTACCATGAAACGCTTTTACAGAGCAGGAATCTTTCCTGACCGATCGTTTAAATACGATGTCGTTTGGCTCGATTATCCCGCAGCTGATATCGAAGATGCTAGGAAGAAGGCTGGGGAGTTCTGCGCAGAGCATAGCTTCTGGTGGGTATTCATGATCAAAGAACTACCCAAGAAGAAAAACGAAAAGCCATGCAAAGAACCCGCCGAATATGGCTGTGATTACGATACCCGCGGCGGTTTTGACCGACTGCTTGACCATTTCAGAATGGTAGGCCTTTCCATCAGCTGTAAGGATAAAGCCAGAAGGGTAGCTGACCGAACTAGACCCTGTAAGCGCCGTGCGCTCACTTCCATCATCTGTGATGTAAATAGGGTTTTCGATATCGACCGATTTGACTATCTCGTGGTCAGACACCTCGATCATGCCGTGCCTGTCGAGAGAGCGGATAAGAAGGACTTCAGCAAGAACGGAGTCAAAATCCATTCCGCTGAATCTTTTAGTGAAGTAGTCCAGATCAGGACTATGTGGCTTCAAAAACTTGAGGTATTTAGCAACATCATTCGGCAATTTTTCCATGACCGTATTGTACCGAATAGCTGGCTCTTGGAGGTGCACCAATGACCACGAAAGTCATGATCCTAACACCACGAGAAGCAGCACAGAGAGTAAAGGTCTCAGAGCAGACCATACGCCGCCTGTGTCGTAATGGCTCCTTACGTTGCAGGAAGGTAGGGAAGCAGTGGCGCATAGCCTCTGCAGACCTTCTGAGGTTCTACGAAGCCAAGTAGTTACACAGGGAGCATCAGCATCTCCTCTGACTTCTTCCATGAATCACTCATAAAACGCTGATGCTCCCTTTGTGCCTACTGGCACAAAGGATATGCGAGTGCCTTCATATCGAGTGGGCATTCGGATTCACCCGCATATCCGCACCTTGAAAGTTGAATAGGCATAAAAACGCCCCAGTAACGTCTGGGGCAGACGGCTGCCTAATGCTTAGCAGCTTTGTGGTTGGCAAGAGTGGTGCCAGCTTTTGACTTGCTTCCTTTTGATGATGAATGGGAAGCCAGAGTCTTAGCAGCTTTACCGACTTTGCCGCCATGGTGTACGGCCATGGAGCCACCTCCTTTCTTTGATAGGAGGAACATGAGGGTTTGAAAGAAGTCCGAATGCAACTTGTAACTTCTTTCATGGCATAAGCATACCACATATTGTGGGTACAGATGTTCGACACACAAAAAGGAGTACGAATGAATTTCAATGTTGCTGAGCTCTGCAAGTTAAGAGGTATATCGATTGCTGAAGCTGCTAGACGAGCGAAGGTGTCTCGTCGTGTGGTTAGTAAATGGCAACTTCACGGAGTTGAGAAAGCACAACTGGGTTGCATCAAGCGACTTGCTGATGCGCTTGAATGCTCCATCGAGGATCTGATCAAGTAGCTGTCCTTATGCCTATCCAACGAACCTTGAAAACCGAATAACCCCGCCAATCTCGTTAGCGACCAATCCATGTGAGAGCGGTAGTGCGCGATGACCACGGTACGCCATGAAGAGGGCGGTGGGGTATTCAGTTTTTAAGGAGGAAATGAATGAATGAATCTACAAACAGCAACGCCCCCAAGAAGGGGGCGAAGCACAAAACACACTCTGATTATATCAACTTTTTGGGCTTTGGCTACATTTCGAAGAAAGAGGCAGTAAAAGACATTGCTTATGGCGCTATCTTCGCTGTCCTTCTCCTTATTCTCTTAGCCCTTATGTTCGCTGGATTGGCGGTGTAAGCATGAACTCGCGAAAGACCATCGACTCACCGCATGTCCGCAAGAAGACCATCTCTCAGCTCAATATCAATGCAGGGCGCAAGCAGGCAGAAGCGGTGAAAACGTGGATGGAGGCGCATAGAGGCGCGTTCTTTTTCATCCTGAACACCATGCAGCATGAGAAGGTCGTGCCGCGCCCACGTGATTACTTCGCTAATGAGCTATCACGTAGACATCTTTGTAACGATAAGCCCCTCGCGTTCAACAACAACTACTGGGCGGGTATCGCCCGTTATCTCGTACTCGTTGACCCATCGCTCGAAGTGAAGCTCAACATGCGAGACTCGGACATCGACTGCTGGGGACTCTACCCAGTTTCTTACCTTGAAGGAGAGATCAAACATGCTAGAAAACATGCCTAAAGCAGGAGAGGGCATCGCTCTCACAAAAGAAGAACACGATGAGATCACCCAGTTTTTTGCAAAGGATGCCGACATTCTAAAAAATGATATCTCTCTGGCATTCGTGGCTGGATATATGGCTGGCATCGGGTTTCCATCTGTGTCAAAAGATGCTGAAACGCATGGCTTTGACGCTTTTAAGTATGGGGAGAATGCGCTTCTTTGCACCCTTGATGAAGTTGCGAAAATCAAGCTCAAAAGGCTTGCTGAGGGCATCCTTGATTTTATGAAGGAGGATGACTAATGGAACTTACCCAAGACGAGAAGCTTGCTCTCGCAGACATATTGCAAGAGCAGCTCAACGCTCTTCTGAAGGATCTCAAAGGCGAAGCGAAAGATGAGCTTTTCGCTCTCAATGAAACATACGGTGTTGATAGACGTGAGATCAAAGTAGGCGGGTCGAAGGTCGGAACCGTGTCTCTGACTTACACCAAACCATCTTTCGAGATCAAACCTGGTGCAGAGTTTCGCGCTACCAAATATCTTGACTCGTGCGGCCTTACTAAGACCGTGCCAGCTGATGATTGGCGAGAGTCATTCACGCTTGCTGATAACGGAGACATCATCTGCCTTGAGACAGGAGAGATCGCCAATGAGTTATTTGAGTACAAGGGATCAGTTCCTAAAACAACCATGGTAAGGATCAACCAGAACGACGCTATCAAAGCACTGCGTCCTGCTCTTCAGGGCGTATCCGTTACTAACCTTTTGGAGGCATGATGGAAAACGTATACGAGGCGCTAGCTTACATCCAGCAGAACCTCGAAGTTGCAAAAGACCGCCGTAACGATTTCGGTGGTTTTAACTACCGCAGCGCAGAGGACATTCTGGAGGCGCTCAAACCTCTTGTTAAACAGACTGACTGCGTTCTCATAATGTCGGATAGCCTCGTAAGTGAAGGCAGCCGATTTTATATCGTTTCGCGTATATGTCTTCGCCACTACGGCACAAACGGGGAAGTCTGGGCGTTAGGCTACGCAAGAGAGCCTGAGCACAAGACAAAGAGCGATGATATGCAGGTAACGGGTATGGCTTCTTCCTATGCGAAGAAGTACGCGCTTTGCAACCTTTTCGCGATCGACAACGGGACACCTGACGTTGACTCACAGGACAATACTTCGATCATCGCTGCATGCACAGCTTGCGGAATGCAATATCAATTCGAGTCTCAAGGGCAGATTGCTCAGTGCCAATGTGAATGCGGTAATCACCACTTTACGGTCGTGTCATGATTGGCTCCCTGTCTGAATGTGTCGCGTTCATGGCTGAATGCGGCGCAGAGAAGCAGTTTGAATGCAAAGAGCATAAGAAGAGGCGAAGCCTTACGCAAAACGCTTATTACTGGGCAATGCTTAACCAACTAGCGCGGACGATGCGCACCTCGGACTCTGATCTCCACAAACAAATGCTTCGTGATTACGGAGTCTGTGAGGTAATGAGCTTGTCTCTAAGCGTTCCTTTAGATGATTACTTCACTTACTTCGATGTTGTAGGTATGGACTACGTAGAGGGCGAAGAGAGGCGCGTTGTGAAGGTTTACAAAGGCTCGTCCCGTATGGACTCAGCAGAATTCACTCGTCTTATAGAAGGTATGCGCTATGAGTGCGAGCAACAAGGCATTCAAGTAATGACCCCAGAAGAAATATCGAGGCTCCGTTTCGTAGAGCCTGGAAAGGATAATCAATGAGTATCAATCGTGTAAATATCAGCGGAAACCTTACCCGCGATCCTGAGCTGAGGGCAACCGCATCAGGTACGCCTGTCTTGTCGTTTGGTGTTGCGGTAAACGACCGTCGTCGCAATCAGCAGACAGGAGAATGGGAAGACTATCCGAACTTTATTGATTGCACCATGTTCGGCGCTCGTGCCGAGAGCGTTTCTCGCTTCCTCTCTAAGGGGAGCAAGGTTGCTATCGAAGGAAAACTTCGTTGGAGCCAGTGGGAACGTGAAGGGCAGAAGCGATCGAAGATCGATGTCACTGTGGATGAGATCGAATTCTTCAAGACTCAGCAACAGACTACACAGTCTGCTCCTCAATATGTGCAACCTGCGCCACAGCCTGTTGTTCAGCCAGTGCAGCAAGCTATTTCTGTGCAGCAGCCACAAGTGGTTCAGCCGTCAGTTTATGACGAAAATATCCCGTTCTAGGAGGCTGTTATGGAACAACAAGAGCTCAACAGCATTTTAGAGCTGCACCGCAAGTGGCTCTATGACGAAGAGGGCGGCAAACGTGCAGATTTGAGTTTCAAAAACCTGCGCGGTGCCGACCTGTACGGTGCCAACCTGCGCGGTGCCAACCTGCGCGGTGCCAACCTGCGCGGTGCCAACCTGTACGGTGCCAACCTGCGCGGTGCCGACCTGTACGGTGCCAACCTGTACGGTGCCGACCTGTACGGTGCCAAGAATGCCGAGCTTATTCAAGCGCAAACGGTCATCTGCCCTGAAGGAAATATTATCGGATGGAAGAAAGCGATACTTTCATCATCAGAAAGAGTGATTGTCAAATTGCTCATGCCTGGCGATGCAAAGCGTTCAAACGCGTCTGGTCGCAAATGCCGTTGCTCTTACGCGAAAGTGCTCGATATTCAGTACTTAGACGGCACTTCGATAGATCACGGTGAGTGTGCTTTTTCGCAGCATGATAGTAGCTTCTTTTATGAAGTTGGCAAAACCGTTTATCCGACTTTGCCATTTTGCGACGACCGTTGGGATGAATGTGCTTCTGGTATCCACTTCTTTGTCACGCGCGAAGAGGCGGTGGATTACTGATGCAGATATTCGATTCGTATATCGAAGCTGGTCAGGAGTTGAGTGCAAAGGATAAGCGCGAGTATTACACCGCGCTTATCGAGTTTCTTTACTATGGTGTTGAGCCGAAACTAAAAGGGGCTGCAAATGCCGTGTTTGTCGCGATTCGACCATCTCTCATACTAAGCAAACAGCGGTCAGACAATGGCAAGAAGGGCGCGGCAAAAACAAATTTAGCCGCCAAGCAAAACGGAGATTTGCCGAGCGGCAAAACGAAAAACACCCCATCGTCTAATAGTAAGAGTAATAGTAAAGAAGATATACCTAACGGTATATCTAAGAAAAACTCGACATTTTCACCTCCGACCATTGATGAGGTTCGCTCTTATGCGATTGCGTATGCAACTGAAAAGGGAGTCACCCCAATCGACGCTGAACGCTTCTGCGACTTCTATGCATCGAAGGGGTGGATGGTAGGCAAGAACAAAATGAAGGACTGGCGAGCATCTGTTCGCACATGGTCGCGCAACTCAGAGCCTAAGGAAGGGGTGAACATTGATGACTTCGCTGAGTACCTGTGAGTTTTGCGGATCTGCCTTAGAGCCAAGAGTGTTCACACTGCAAGGAATTGAGCGAACGTGTGGTTATAAGCCATGTGACTGTGAGGGCGCACGAGCTGAGCGCCTTAGACGCGAAGCCGAGGCCGAACAGTCACGCCTCGAAGAAGAGCGCAAAAGGGCAATCAAACGATACACCCGCGTTGGCGTACCTATGAAGTTCGCAGAGATGGACAAGATGGACGCTGAAGCTATCATCGTGAGTGACGCGATCAATGACGGTCTCTACCTGTGGGGAAAATCGGGCAGAGGGAAGACTTATCTCGCCTCTGCGATTGCAAAGGCCGCAGTTGATAAGCGTGTCGATACTAGGTTTGCATCAGCGGTTGACATGTTCACCGATCTTACCAATTTCGATACCGATACGCTTTACCGCTACACCGAACCTGACTTGCTCATCATTGATGATCTTGGAGCCGAAAAAGCAAGTGAGTTTCGCCTTGAGAAGCTTGTGCAGATTATGAGCGCACGAGAATACGAGAGCAAGCCGACAGTTGTTACCTCGAACTTAGAACTCGTCTCACGTACTGGGGAATGCCTTGCTGCGATGTGGCAACCAATCGGTTCTATTGCTGCTACAAGACTTGTTTCAAGGCTATCCGCTCTCCCTAAATTCAACCTTAGAGGAGTTGATAGGAGGCTGCATGTTCAGACCGCAAGCTAGCCAACTTGGCGGTCTGTCCTATCCCGTTGCCGAACTATACGGCAAACCACACATTCAAGCTCATTACAAAAACGCGAATGCGAAATCTAACACGCTCGAAGAAGACGCATGTTGCGTTATCTGTGGCATGCGAGCAACCAACTCGCATCACACTCCACCCCTTAGCAAGGGAAGGACATTCCTTCTGCGAACTAAGTGGGGACAGTTCGTATTGAAACCCGCACTCTTTGCGGTGTGCGGATCAGGAACAACGGGCTGTCATAACGACTTCCATGGTGGAGCACGTTATCGCCCCGAATGGGTTTGGTATGAGGATGAATATGCCGAAATGTGGTGGGATGGAACATTCTTACACAAGGATGCCCCTCATGGGGATTGGCTCTACAACTACGGATTCTGGCGAATCCACGATCTAGATACTGGACGAAAGATAGAGGTGAAAAATTGAACCCTGGAAAACGGTTCGAAGGCAAGTTCCATGAATCGATAAAACACCTTCCTGGTGCTTCAATGCGGATTATGGATGGCGGGAAATATGCTCCCATCCAGCAATGGGGTGACTTCTTCTACTTTGCGCCTGACGATACTTTCTTGTTCGAATGCAAGGCTACACACCTTTCGAGATTCCCGCACGACAAAATTCAAAAACATCAGCTTGAAAAGCTCAAAGGCTTTTCTGATCTTGGAAGAAACAGGCATTCGGTCATCGCGATTAACTTCTATGGGGAAGATATTCGCAAGAAGAATGATTGCGTCCTTGTTGATATCGACGCTTATCTCAGGCACCTCGAAGACACTACTCGATCATCTCTCAGTGAAGATGAAGCACATGAGATAGGTGAGGTTATGGAACGCAAAAAAGGGAACATATGGTTCGTAAACCCCTGGGCGGTGATTTGATGGATGGATTATTCGAGCCAGGATCGCCTTTGAAGCCGATGCCATACGAGCATTCGCCGCTTCGTAGGTATACGAACAAGGTTGAGACACGAATCTGCCCGCGTTGCAGAAAAGATCGGAGCCTTGATTGGTTTCAGGACAAACAAATCTGTTGGAAATGCCGAGAATTGGAGGGGAAGTGATGACGATAACCTGCCCCTACTGCTACGAGGTGATCGAAGTATCCGAAGACCTCTGCGATTACAGTTGGGGCACAAATACGGCAACAGATTGCCTTGCATGCCCAGACTGCGACCGTAGGCTAGAGATCGAATTAACGGGATATATCGACACC
>CABRGJ010000011.1 GCA_902470405.1 uncultured Eggerthella sp. | reverse complement strand
GAGGGTCCAGATTGCTCGAAGGCTCGTCGAGGACGTAGACGCTCGGCTTGCAAGCCCATGCGCTCGCGAAGGCCACCGATTGCATCTGGCCCCCGGAGAGCTCGAAGATGCCTCTGCCCATCAGGCACTCTATGCCGAGCTCGCGCACGACGTCGCACACTCGCCTGTGCATCTCCTCCCTGGGAACGCCGAGGTTCTCCATGCCGAACGCAATCTCGCCGGTCGTGTCGAGGTTGAAGAACTGAGTGCGAGGGTTCTGGAAAACGCTGCCCGTCAAAGACGAGAGCTCCCAATCCTCCAGGTCGTCGACATCCCTGCCCGCTATGAGGACCTTTCCCGTCCGACTGCCCTCATAGAACCCGCCCGCCAGCCCGTTGACGATCCGGGTCGCGGTGGTCTTTCCGCAGCCAGATTCCCCGCAAAGAACGATGCATTCGCCCGGCGCGACGGCAAAGCTCACGTCGTCGACCGCCGGGGCATCGAACCCCGCATAGGTGAAGGAGACGCTTCTGAGCTCGACGGCGTTTTTCGTCACAGCAGCCCTCCGATCCCCTGGTTGGCCTTAGCAACCACAAGAAGCAAGCAGCAGGCGGCAAGGATCGAGAGAGGCAGGAAATCGACCCATCCGAACCGGGGCGCGTTGTAGGAGGTCTTCCTTCCAGGCCGGTCGATGCCGCGCGCAACCGCCGCAGCAGCGAGCTCGTCTGCGATCTTGGCGCAGCGCAGCATCACGGGCACGACCGCGGATTCGAACATCAGCGCCGGCTTCGAAACGAGATTCTTAAGCGAAAGGGCGAGCCCCCTCACCCTCATCGCGTCCGCTACGGCAGAAGACTCCTCCTTGAGCGTCGGAAAGAACCGCACCGCTATCACCAGCGGAACGACAACCGCCTTCGGCAGCCTCATCCCGTAGAGGGCGGCCGTGAGGTCGCCAATCTTGGTAGTGGTCGCGAAGACCGCCGCGAACAAGCAGATGGGCATGCAGGTGCGGCAGGCCAGGGCGAACGAGCCGAGGGCTCCGGCGGCGTTCGGCGGAAGCATCGTCGTGACCCAGAAGATGCCCATGAGAAAGAGGTAGGCGAAAGAGAAAGACGCCGCCATCCTTCCGCGCCCGATTGCGAAGGAGAGGAGGACGACGACGGCAAAGAGAACCGAGCCCAGAACGTAATCCTTCACGATAGCCCCGGTCGCGACGAGCATGGCCACCTTCGTTCTGACATCGATGTCCTCCGCGAGTGTTTTCCGTGTTCTTCTTCGCAAAACCAGAGAGCCTTTCTTTTATCGCTATAATTGACAAAGAAATGTTAGCCTTGGTTAATCTGAATCAGGTTGCACCTGGAGGGAAAAGTCCGAGCGCGCAAGAATTGCGTCCGAACGCGAATAAAAGGATCGGAAGATGGACGACAAGGAAACGATGTTCTCCCACGCCGCCCAAGCCGCGGCGGAGACCTTTGCGGCCTCGCTTGAGCCAATCGGCCTCGTCTTGGCAGATGGATGGAACGGAGAGGGGTCCCTCTTCGAAGGCGACGGGCGCAGATGCGAGGGGTGGTACTGGGCGTGGGAGGCGCGGCGGTTCTTCTCCGTCGTCTGCTGCGATTTCACTTTGAAAGAACCCCTGCCCTTCTGTTTCGATTCTGGCGGGTACTTTGCCGTCCGCCGCGAAAGGCATGGCCTTTTGCCGCAAGCGAGCGTCTCCGCCTTCTTGGAGACGACGCCCAAGACGAGTTCGGTCCTTCTGCCAAAAGGAGCGAGATTCTCCTACACAGAGATCGAGTATTACGACGAATACTGCCGAAGCGTCTTCGGAGAAAGAATCGACAAGGCGCTGAAACCGCTGGCGACCAGTCTGAAGGGCCTTAGGAACCAGGCTTCCTGGGATCCGGAAATAGCAGAGATGCTCGGCAAGATAACTCCAAGGGAGATCCCGGGACCGGAAGCGGGCCTCCTGTATTCCGGAATCGCGAACCTGGTGATGGCGAGGCTGCTTAAGATGAGAGAGAGCCTGTGCGAGGGAGTGGCCGAGCAGGACCGCCTTTCGATCGCGAGAGCCATATCGTACATCGAGAACAACCTAGGCGGTGCAATCAGGCAGAAGGATCTGCTCGAGGCCGCGAACATGGGGTCAACCAAGTTCAAGAAGACATTCAAGCAGGTGACGGGATTGACGGTGACCGAGTTCGTCTCCTCGGAAAGAATCGAGCTGGCGAAAAGACTGCTCACCGACCATGATATGAGCATAGACGAGGTAGCGCATCGTTGCGGGTATGCACGAGCAACAAGCTTCTCCGCCCTCTTCGCGAAATCGGTCGGCATGCCCCCACGCAAGTGGAGATCGATCGCGAAGGTCACCTTCGATGACGACCCGGAATCGAAATTGCTGGATGTCCTCGCAAGCAGGCG
Source organism: uncultured Eggerthella sp. (assembly GCA_902470405.1). Lineage (GTDB taxonomy): Bacteria > Actinomycetota > Coriobacteriia > Coriobacteriales > Eggerthellaceae > Anaerotardibacter. Next base: position 7,989 of record CABRGJ010000011.1, on the reverse strand, counting down.
CTCCTACGTTAGCGAGGTGGAATCTCATTCTTAGCTATCTTCGGAGATGTCGTGAGTTTGTTCTGGAATGACAGCGAAATCCTTCTGAAGAGCGAACTTGCCCCCTTTGAGTTTCGATCAGAATGATGCTTGGCAAGCCGACTCGAAATGAAGGGTATCAAGAACCCTTGTCGTAGTCGCGTTCTCGATGGGGGTTTCATTCGAAAGAAAAGGATTCAATCGAACGGGGATAGCGGGTTTTCACAGGTCACGCAGCAAATCCATCCTTCGTCTAAACTCAGGCGTAAAACTCACGAAATGGTAAAGTGAAAAGAGCTGAGTTTGGGATGAGTTTTCTCTGAGAGAGGCCAACCGAATACAGCTGACAACGAGAAGAAACTGCGGATAAAACAAGGACGAAATCGTAAAAATGGAACACTATTGTTTTATCGAGTGGGAATAGACGAAAATATTCAGAAATGCAAAGGACGGCACTGCGCATTATTGCTTCTTGGCTATTAAGAAAAAGTCTGTAGAAAACTCATGATCAAGTTGCATATTTGAATAACTCGAAGGATTACATTATATAGACGAGAGATTACTTGTATGAGTCGTCGAAATAACCTCCGAAAACTCAATGTCTTTCTTTGAGATTCGATAGGGCAATTTCGCAACCATTCAATCAACTCTGCACGAAGGACAAAAGACCCTCTAACTCCATCGGGGAACTTACGAATAGGTAAAGGATTATTCTTTACAGTTGACAAGTAGTGGACTTGGTCCCTGCTCATATTGAGCAGTTTCGAGATCTCTGTGATGCTGTAGATATCCAGAGAAGCGACAGGCTCTTGAACGAGCTTCGTAAAGAAGAATGTTTGTTCTTTGCTTGGCTTTATATTGGGCGAGGAGTCATCTTTGGTGGAAGCGCCGATTGTGCCCTTTAGTACATCTTGCTCAGACATAGCTTATACCTTTCCCGACTGGATCTAGGGCAGCACGCAGTCCCCGGAGTCCAGCCATTTTTTTAAAGGCTGGGCTGGCGGGCGTGCTTCCATCAGCTCATCTGCCGAGATTAGTTAGGTCATGCCTGCTCCTTTCGTAATCTGCCGACTGCGTGAACGAATAACCACTCGCAATGACACCTTGTATAATTAAAGGTTGAAAAGATCAGGAACTTTTTGTTCCTAGAACATCAACAACACCCATTCTTTCTCATTTGATTTTCGAACCAGGGAAGGTCAGGGAAAAGTCAGGGAAGTTAGAAGAAGGTGGTTTATGAATTCCATTTCTTTCAGCCAGTTTGCAGAGGCAGTGCGCTGCCTTTTCCCTGGAGATCTCAATAATGGGGAATATGTAAAAGAGCTCTTCTCGAAAATCGTTGATTTCGGCGAAAATGAGGAAGGCAATCCTATTTATTCACGCAGCACGGACACCTTCAAGAGGTATTACTCAGGCAACAGCATCAGAGGATTTGCTGGACTAATCATTGGAAATCTAGATTTATTCAAATTTGAGAATTATGTCGGCAAGCAGTCTCCAGATGATATTGAAGCTGCAAGGAAGTCATTGGCTGAATATTTACCAGAAAGCCAATATGCCAAGTTTCCTCAAGCTGTAGCGCAATTATTCGAAGGAATAATACGTTCAGAGTCTAAAGGTAAAGAATATATACCTGAGAAAACGATCCAATATACTCTTCCCATGCAAACTGAATACATTCCTACACCTGAGATAGACATACTTAGGGAGGAGAGCTCGGGTAAATGCTTGATCTGCGGTAAACGGTTAAAGAATCAAACCGTTCTCGATATAGTTCCGAAAACATCCAACGTCGAAGAACGCAATGAGATATGTAAGGCTCTTCAGACCCGAGGCGTCGAGGATCTCCCGGATCTGAACGGGTCATTTAGCACAAGCAGCATAGAAAACCATGCCCTCGTAGACGCAAATTGTAAGACAGATTACGAGGCTCATTTTAAACCAGACAAAGCCGCCCAATTACTGATTGCCAAACATAAGGCGAGTCAACGCATGTTGCTGATGGACATGATTGATTCATTAGAGATAGACGAGTACCTAGGAAAGCTCTTGGATTCAATGGACTGTCTCATCAATTCAGAAGACATAGAATCGTTGAAGTATGCTCCACATGACATTAAGGAAAAGATTGAACCTGAGCACGTGACCCTCAAGTTAGATGTGAGCAGTAAAGTTTCTATGTATTACGGCTTCATAGAAGAACAGCTCCATCAACGAGATGGTGTTGGTGGATTCGATTTCGAAGACCTCGCCATGAGTGTACGACGCTGTTATAAGAATTTGGCTAAGCAAGGTCTAAACAAGGAGTGTATCTATACCCAAATGTCGCTATGGGTACAACGGATGACTGGGTGTGAAAATATAGTTGCGTGCCAAATTTTCATCGCGTTCTTTGTGCAGGAATGCGAGGTGTTTGATGAAATTGCCTAGCAAGGTCACGCCTTACAAGAAGAGCACATTATCATCGCTGCCAATCATATTGAAAACGCTAAGTGCAGTAGACTTAAGTCCAGAACTTCTTTACTCGAAGGTTAAGAAGGATTTCGCTGGTATTGCACAATTCATTGATGCTCTTGACTGCCTATTTGCATTGGGCAAAATCGAATTGCTTCCTGAAGGAGTGCTTCATTATGTTGAGTGAGATTTACTCTGAAGCTTTCAAGAAAAACGGCGAAATAAGAGAGAAGGTGGAGTTCCATAAAGGTTTGAACCTTGTCGTTGGGGGCAACCGTGCCACCAATTCCATTGGTAAGACAACTTTCCTTTTAGCAATAGATTTTGCTCTAGGTGGCAACACGTATATCAATGCTGCCGGAGACATGATCAAGAATGTAGGTCATCATACTATTTGCTTCGCCCATTCTTTTGGTGACGTAACCCATTATTTCTCCCGTTCAACAGAGTCTTCGGATGTCGTTTCTAAATGTGATAGCAAATACATGAAAGTTAGCTCTATTCCCCTTGAAGACTACACTGATTGGCTTGCATCATATTACGGACTCAGCGGTCTGAATGGTACGTTTCGGAGCCTTCAATCTCCATTTTTCAGGGCATATGGAATGAATCACGATAACGTGGATCGCCCGCTTATCAACCATAGTTCTGATAAAATCACCAAAGATCTTCGAAGGTTACTAAAGCTTTTTGGGAAGTACGAAGATATCGCAGTTTTAGATGAACAATGCGATGAGATAGAAGAAAAAAGAAAAGCATATCGCGGTGCTACAGCATACAAGCTTATAAAACCTACAGAAAGTGCAGGCGATTATAAGCGCAATAAAGAGAAACTTAAAATGCTCCATTCTCAGATGGAAGATATACTTGCCAGCTCAGATAGCGGAACTATTGATTTCGACACGGCCAAAGAAGAGAGAGCCACTCAGCTTAAAACCTCGTTGAAAACCCTAAGGCGCCAACGAACGAGAATAGATAACACTATCAGAGAGATAGAAGAGGATCTGGGGCTAATTGAGTTTAAGGCAACAAACGATTTTGAAGATCTAAAATCGTTCTTCCCTTCGCTCAATATAGCCCACATAGAAAAGATAGAGGCATTTCATAAGGAGATAACGAAAATCCTTAGGAAGAATCATTTTGATGAACTAAAGGAATTAAGAGCTGAGCGTGAAGAACTCGAAAAGCAGATCACTGTAGTGGAAAACAGCCTGTCTGATTTGGTGACAACATCCAACTTGCCTGCCATGGTTATTGAACGTTATGCAGATTTAAAAACTGTTTACGATGAACTCTTTGCTGCAAACTCCCTCTACGGCAAGAACCGCGAGAGTCTGAAAGAGCTCAAAGCGCGGAAAGATGAACGCGAAGATGCATGGCGTGTTGAACTGGATATCGTACAACCTTTGCTGAATGATGAGATGGAAGTCCTCAATGAGAAGGCGACTGATCCATATAAGACTGCGCCTCGCATTGACCTTATCAGCTCCAAGGAATATCGGTTTAGTGTCCCGAATGATGGCGGTACAGGGTCGAGATACAGAGGTCTCTTCATTTTCGATATCGCAATGCTTCGTTTGTCGTTGCTTCAGTTTGCGATTCATGACTCATTGGGTCTGAAGCAGATAGAGGATGACCATGTGTTGGGAATTCTCCAACTTTACGAAAGCCTCGATAAGCAAGTATTCGCAGCTATAGACAAAGTAGATTCTTTGACTGTCGAGAGCGGTATACCAGAGATCGTTCAAAAGAATATGGTATTGGAACTTTCTGAGGGACAAGAATTATTCGGCTGGTCATGGAACAGGAAAACCGAACAAGACGAGGACAAAGAATAGAGACATTTGCAAGACCGATAATTGTCATACCAATTCAACAAACTCCACCGATTCCGGAACTTGAAGACACAATTTGATGCCATACTCAAGGGTGCAAAAGCCCTTACGAAAAAACCTAGCATAGCTTTTTCGTCTTACTCCTACTCAAAGGTTGTTGCTAAGAGTAGGCCGGCTTTCAAGTTCAAAAATGTCGCAACAAGGAAGTATCTCGTATCGATAAATATGCCATCCGGCTTCTTCTTATCAAGAAAGACAATACTGATGTCGAGCTTGCTGAAGAAGTTTTCCTCTCAACAATCGAAGCGATCAATAAAGGCGCAGATGACCACAAGACGCCACCCTGCGCAAGCGCTTCGATCGCAAACGTGAGACAATTATATGAAAAGAGGTCATAAACACCAAGATTCGCTCGCTTTGCTTCGGCAAATGCTCGTATCTGATCGAAGACCTCTTTCGTGTACTAGAGCGCAAGAGCTGCTCACATACTCGTTCCAGCGATTGCCATAACCATGCACGATCCAGCCCGATGAAGCCTCAATCTGTGCGAAGGTGAGAGGGCGCTCAAGACATGCCATGAGCGGTGGTGCTTTGATTAGCAATACCTTGTCGGTAGAATGAATACGTTGCAAGCGCGCCATCCATCGATCCAAGCGCTAATATCACATGGCCAAAATCATAAGCAGGAAGGCACCCCCCCATCGCATATTACTGGCATAAACAAATGACATTAAAGGATTCGAAATCGGGTCTTGTAGGCAAGGTTTTCTAATGTCAAGCGATACCATAGTTGCGTCAGCTATTATGGAGATAGATTCTATTACTGTTGGGAGATACATATGTCCAATACGGAACATGATTATGGTCTTGATTGGATAGATCAAGATAGGCTTTATGCGATTGCTGAAAAGGTATTTGCTGGTTCAATACGTAAGGTCGGCGAAACCAAACTATCGGCACCACCTGATCCGTTCGCTATAGCCGCACAAGCAGTTTTCTTTAATCAAGACCCATCAAGCATGATGGCCTTCGAGAAGTTGCGTAGCGTAAACAAGACGATTTCAAACGCAGTTGGCAACTTCCACCAAGAGGTTTTAGGACTTGCTAACGGTTGGGAGAACCTCGGAACAAGCGGTGGCGTTGTCGATCTCATTGTCAGGGAGACACCAACATCAAAGCCAATTCATGTCGAGGTGAAGAATCGGTACAACACTATTAAGGCCTCTGACGAAAAAGAAGTTTGGGATAAGCTGGATATGTTAGCCAGAACCAACAACAGCACTTCTTACATAGTTCAAATTGTTCCGAAAACACCCGAGCGATACGACAAACCATGGGTCGTTTCAGGAAGACCTGAAAAGGAGAAGGTGCGCTGCTGCGATGGGGCAACAGCCTATGCCTGGGCGTTTGAAAAAGATAATGCGCTAGAAGAACTCTATGAGATCTTTCCCGATATATTGAGCGATATCATGGGGATTTCGTATGACAAATCTGGAATAATGAGCTATTACCTAATTAGTATGCCAGAATAGTAGACTTCATATGTATAATAACCCTTGCATAGGTAAGGGTTATTATTGAAATGGTGATTATGGATACTGCACTCGTAAGTGTAACGGCCGCCGCTAAAGAGCTGGATGTTTCTGCTGATACCATACGGAGATGGAATAAACTCGGTCTCGTAAAGGCTTCTAGAGATAAGAATGGTAAGCGACTTTTTAACATAAACGAGATAGACCGCTTGAAAAAGAAGCTCAATGGAGAAAGCGAGGCCACACCTTTTGCTGTGCTTAAGTCAGAAACCTCTTTTCAGCAAGCTACCTGCATTGATCTTTTTGCGGGCGCGGGAGGAACGGCTCTGGGGTTTGCGAATGCTGGGTTGCGTCATGTCTTTCTCAATGAGTTTGATGCCTATGCAGTCGAGACCCTTCGGCACAACAGCAAAAAATTTGATCTCAACTGGAACGTAGACGAGCGCGATGTACACGAAGTTGATTTTGAAAACATGAACGCCGAGGTAATCCAAGCTGGTTTTCCATGCCAGGCTTTCAGCTATGCGGGAAAGTCACGAGGCTTCGAAGATACTAGGGGGACTCTGTTTTTTGAATTCGCTCGCGCAATCAAATCCATTAAACCAAAGATTGCTATTGGAGAGAATGTGCGCGGTCTCTTGCGCCACGACAGCGGGAGAACACTTGAGACGATGCTCAATACGCTCAATGAGCTTGGCTATAAAGTTAATTATCGGCTTCTGCGTGCACAATATCTTGATGTTCCTCAAAAGCGTGAGAGGCTCATTATCTTCGCAGTTAGAAAAGATCTGAATTGCCCCATTCTTTTCCCGAAAGAAAAGGATTACTTCATCTCGCTGCGTGAGGCATTGAAGAATTGCCCAAAATCGCAGGGGCAGAAATACCCAGCTAAGAAATTTAATGTCATGAAGCTTGTTCCCGAAGGGGGATGCTGGCGAGACCTCCCTGATAATATTGCCAAGGAATACATGGGGAGAAGTTATCACCTAAGCGGCGGGAAAACTGGTATGGCAAGGCGTCTATCTTGGGATCAGCCATCGCTCACACTCACATGTGCACCTGCTCAAAAGCAGACTGAACGCTGCCATCCGTCAGAGACTCGACCTTTGAACGTTCGAGAATACGCTCGTATTCAAACATTTCCTGATGAGTGGGAATTTTCCGGGAATATGTCTAGTCAGTATAAGCAGATCGGAAATGCAGTTCCCGTGAATCTGGGTTATCACATTGGTAGATGCGTCTTGGCATCGCTTGGATATATACCCATTACAGACGATATGGAAAAGGTTGAACCTTTACAAATCAACAATACTAACCTAATCCAGCATGAGAGCATGAAAGATTCATTTAACCAAAATAATCATTGTCCGACTGTTAAATAGCTTTAATTTAATGGCTCGACTTGGCGTAAAATATTTATCCAATTTTCTCATCTTGATAAAGAAATATGTTTCGCAAAGCAAAACATACCAATTAAGACACGGAGCCGATATCTCTTTCCAGCCTTTTGGCTTCTTGCAACATTCTACGCCTAAATACGCAATCAACATCCTCGTCTTTAAGTCTAAAAACAAATCTATTGTCGTATAATCGTGCTAAAATTTCTCTTTTCTTTTCAACAGATATTGAAAAATCAATTAACGGAATATAAGAACCTTCACCTTTTCTATAATGTATTTCATAGTAGCTTTTGCTAAACGTTGGTAAATCTTTTGAAAGTTCAATATTGTACCTTTTGGCAAGCTTGCAAAGCAAAGCATCTAACTTATGTGGAATTGCAGCGTTGGTCGATTGAGAGAAATAAAATAGCCAGCCAAAACGATTGAATGAAATCCCGTCTTCAGTTGTACGACATCCTGTAATCCTTAAGCTCAGCTTCCATTTCCAATAATCCAAATTATTTGACTTATGCCACTCCCGCATATGAGAGTCAATCCATCTTTCTAGGTTAAGAACTGATTGTTTTCGCGGAGCTATTCCTTTATCACTAAATACATAACCAAGATACTCAAATGAATCAAAGCCAACTTTCCCTAATTTTGTCTTACCGGAATTGTCAGGGTGAAGCTTTAATGAAAGTTTTTCAACGGCCTGATACGCTTGCTGTTCAATTTGTTTAACATCTGCAGCTTGGCAAAGAATTAAGATGT
>CABRGJ010000010.1 GCA_902470405.1 uncultured Eggerthella sp. | reverse complement strand
CCAAGAAGGTCTTCAAAGTTCTCGACCACTGCGGAATCTATCTCTACATCGCGGGTACCTATACACCGTTTTGCCTGGTCACACTCATCGATAACAGCGGCATTCCGTTGTGTATTTTCGTTTGGGTGGTAGCATTGGCAGGCGTTGTGGCTGAAGCGTTCTGGGTCGAGCGCCCCCGATGGATCTCTGCGATTCTCTATCTTTTGCAAGGATGGGCGGTCGTCGTATGTCTTCCTGCGTTATGGTCATTGCTCGATTCTGTAGGATTTTGGCTGCTCGTTGTGGGCGGTCTTTGCTATACGGTCGGTGCGGTGTTCTATATTTTCACGAAAAAGAAGAAGTTTATGCACTCGGTCTTCCATCTGTGGGTATTGGCTGGTTCGGTGTTCCAGTTCTTCTCGATCTACCTCTTCATCCTCTAGTGCATGCCTCAAGGCAACGTATCCGATTCGAACGTCTGACGGTTCATCATGGCAAGTGAAGCATACAAGAAGACTCTCTATCGCGATCCAAAGCATGCGATTATTGCTGGTGTATGTGCCGGGATCGCAGAGCGCCTCGATGTCGATCTGATACTGGCGCGAGTCGCTGCGATCGTTGCATTCGTCATGACGCTCGGCCTCGTCTCGTTTGTCTACCTTGCGTTATGGACGGTTTTGCCCGTCAGGGTCTCGCAAAGCGGATTCGTTGACGTGGTGCCGAGTTCTGTTCGTTCGGAATATTTCGACAAGGTCATCACGTTCGATGATGGCGCGGCGCAAACGGTACGCCCAGAAGGTCTCGCACATGAAGAAGAATCGCTTCCTGCCCCGCGCGCTTCTTTATTGAGTAGGATCTTCAACGACCTTCAGATCCCCCTTATATCCTTCGTTTTGCTCTGTATCTTGGTCACCTTGATCGGCATAGTTGCTGCAGGGGTTGCGGAAAGTAACGATTTCGTATCGTTTATACCGCTCTATCTCATACCGCTCGGTGTTTTTCTGTTCATGATGCCGAATTCGAGTCATTCGTTGGTGGTGCGTGCTTGCATCGTGGCCTTGTGCTTTGAGGTATGTGCCATCGCGCTTTCCTTCACCATGGGTATCGTGAATTACGAAAGCATGGGCCTGTTAGCGGGCTCTACGTTTTTGACCTGGCTCGTTGCCCTCATTTTTCTTATTGCTGCACTCGTGTTCGAGAATGCTGCGTGTTATCTTTTTTCGGTCCTTCTCATCTTCATGGATATCATCGTTTCACTTTATGATCTTGGCCTCTTCTCTACGGTGGTCGGCATTGCGGGCATCCCTTCCTAGCGCGTTCGCTTCTATTGCCGTTGTGCCTGGAACCTGTGAATGATCTATGTTCTCGTGACCGTTCGCCGTTGTCCTCAAGTTGTTCTTTGGTTTCCATAAGGGTATAATTCTCCTACGCTCTTAAGTGTTGATGCAGTAATCGCACTCCAATCCTATTCAACTGCATAAGCAAACGGGTTTCTTGCAAGCGTTCACGCCCCTGCAGGTTAAGGACCTGTTGTGTCCATTGGAGGCTTTTTGGCAGCAGCCAAAACACATAGAAGGAATGGGAATGTGCTTTCCCGTTTCGTCCTTTTCGGTGTGATAATGCTCGCAGTTGCCGGCATTATTTCTTTCTTTGCAGCCACTCAGGCGCAAGGTTATGGAGAGGTCGATTCCTCTACAATCGGCATCGGACAAGCTCAGTCCTCGAACGCTTCTTCTGCTATCGACGCTAAAGCTCGTTTGGGTGTGACATCGCAACAAGCAAGCGATGATGCAACTCCCTCTGAAGCGCTCGATCCTTCCGACGGTGCTCAGCGCTCCATCACGGTGAAAGACCCCGATCCGGTCATTGCTGCGGTCGCGGTCGATTATTCCAATCCTGAAGCGGTCGAAAAGGCCAAGCAGGTCTGCACGATCGACCCGCTGCCCACCGCACCACGCCTCATCCCCGATTTCTCTGACGGCACTTGGTCTTCTGGCGTTGCCTCTGCCTACAACGTCGCTACGAACGACAATGGTAATGGCACTTTTGGCGTATCCACCACGGCCTCAGGCCGTGACATCAATGAAGGAAGCGTCACGGTCGCTGTTCCGGCGAACCAGTCCTACTTGCTCGGTCGTGTTGTCGAGATCTGCTACGGCGACAAGGTGGTCGTCGCCACTGTCACCGATACGGGCGGGTTCGGCAAATATGGCCGTTGCCTCGACCTGGCTCCTGGCGTCTATCACGCGCTTGGTGCCGATTCGCCGAGCGACTGGGGAACGCGCACGATCCACTATCGCTTCCTCTAGGATCGACAGAACATCATTTTCAGCTGAACGCCCGCTTCGGGCGTTTTCTGTTGTATGATTCATATGCTGTATAAACTGGTATGAGAAGGGGGCAAGATCGCGTATGAGCAACATCATCGTCGTTGGCTGTGGCCGCGTTGGTTCTCGTCTTGCGCTCATGCTCTCAAATTATGACAACAACGTATGCGTGATCGACAAGGATCCGCGTGCGTTCGCTTCCCTCGGTCGCGATTTCAACGGCGCTACGTATGCGGGCGCTGGCTATGATGAAGAAGTGCTCGTGAAAGCTGGTATCGAAGAATGCGACTTTCTTGCGGCAGTTACCCAAAGCGACAATGTGAATCTTATGGTGGTCGAGATCGCAAGGCGTCTCTATGATGTGCCTAATGCGGTCGCGCGTCTCTACAACACGGGGCATGAACGCGCCTATCTGCAGCTTGGTATCGATTATGTGTGTGGTACGGCACTTGTTGCAGAAGAGATATTCTCGAAGATCACTTCTGGTTTGGGCGATCATATCACCACGCTCGGCGACTGCGAGGTCGTGCAGTTTGCGCTCGACCTGTCACAGCATCGTTCAGATTACATTAAAGTAAGCGACCTGGAAAAACGCCATAAGATCCGGGTATGCGCGTTCGAGCGCGCCGATGGCGTGGTCAGTTCCATCCCTACATCCAGCAGCGTTCTCTATCACGGAGATACCGTTCTTGTGGCGCTTCGTCACGGCATGATCCCTGAGATCTCGAAGTACATGCAGAATTAGGAGAAGCCATGTATTGCGTGATCGTTGGTGGAGGAAAGATCGGTGAATACTTAGCGCGGACGCTGCTTGGCGAAGGCAACGAGGTCGCCATCATCGAAGAGGATGCTCAGACCGCCTCATATCTTTCAGAAACGCTCGAAGGTCCCGTGCTCGTCATTCAGGGCGATGGCTGTGAGGTTGCGCGTCAAGAGGATGCAGGCGTCCCGCAGGCGGATATCTTTGTCGCTACCGCTGGTCAGGATGAAGACAATCTGGCCGCATGCGAGATCGCGAGCCGTGTGTTCGGCATTTCCCGCGCCCTCGCGCGTGTGAACGACCCGAAGAATCTCCGCATCTTCCGTCGTCTGGGCATAGAGAGCATCTCGTCCACAGCGCTCATTGCGCGTATGATCCAAGAAGAAGCGATGCTCGGTTCGATGTCGGTTGCGGTCACGCTCACCAACGACCAGGTTGGGCTCATCGATATCACAGTTCCTCCTCTGAAGAATCACAGTGCGGAAGAGGGCGTTCGTGCGCTCGATATCGAATTCAGCGATGGTATTCGCATGGTGGCGGTCTCTCATAACGACGATATCCAGGTCGTGCGCAGTAGTACGCGTATTTATCCGGGAGATCAGGTCATCGTTGCTGCCGATACCGATCTTATCGACGAGGCGCGTCGCGTCATCCGTTCGCTCTAAAGTGCTTTCTGGATTCTCTTCGCACACCCTTAAATCCTATGAACCCTCTAAAGCGCGCTACCGAGCGTTCGAGCATCGGGTAAAATAGCGATATTGATCAGAGGCGCTTCAAGCGCAACATTCGAAAGGACTTCCGATGATCGGTCGCTATACTCGTCCCGATATGGGCAAGATTTGGGAACTTGAGAATAAATTCGCCATTTGGAAAGAGATCGAGGTGCTGGCCTGCGAAGCTCAGGCGCAGCTTGGTAAGTCTGGTATCACCAAAGAAGAAGCGCAGTGGATCCGCGATCATGCGGATTTCACGGTCGAGCGTATCGACGAGATCGAAAAGGTGACCAATCACGATGTCATTGCGTTCACCACTTGCATGGCCGAATACATCGATGCTGATATTCCTGAAGGGGCCGAACCGCCTTCACGCTGGGTTCATTATGGCATGACCTCGTCTGACTTAGGCGATACGGCACTTTCCTATCAGATCGTGCAGGCATGCGACATCATCATCGAAGATATCAAACAGCTAGGCGAGACGTGTAGGCGCCGCGCATTCGAATTCCAGAATGTGCTTTGCGTCGGCCGTACGCATGGTATCCATGCAGAGCCAATGACCTTCGGCATGAAGTTCGGCAGCTGGGCTTGGGCTCTCAAGCGCGCCCTCGTTCGAATGGAACAGGCACGTGAAGTTGCTGCTACCGGTGCGATTTCAGGTGCGGTCGGAACCTATTCCAGCATCGATCCTTTTGTCGAGGAATATGTGTGTGAGAAGCTCGGTCTTACGCCTGATCCGCTCTCAACGCAGGTGCTCGCACGCGATCGTCATGCGCAGGTCATGTCCGCACTCGCGGTAACAGCCTCCACGCTCGAGTCTATTGCGATGCAAGTTCGCTTGCTGCAGCAGTCTGATGTGATCGAGGCTGAAGAGCCGTTCACGAAGGGTCAAAAGGGTTCCTCTGCGATGCCGCACAAACAACCCTATCACCGCGGAACGTGTGTGCGGCCTGGCGCGCGTTGTCAAAGCGAACGCGCAGGTAGCCTACGACGATGTGGCCCTGTGGTATGAACGCGATATCTCACATTCGGGCGCAGAACGCGTCGCGTTGGCAGACAGCTTCATCGCGCTTGACTACATGTTCGGCAAGATGCAGTGGATGCTTGATGGCCTGCAGACCTATCCCGCTAAGATGGAACATAACCTATGGCGCACAAAGGGACTCATCTTCTCTTCGAAGGTGCTCCTCGCGCTGGTTGATACGGGTATTTCGCGTGAAGATGCGTACGTTATCGTGCAGCGTAATGCTATGAAAGTGTGGGAAGATATCCAAAACGCGGTTGATGGCCCCACCTATCGCGAGCGTCTTGAAGCAGATCCCGATGCACATCTTACGAAAGAAGTGCTCGATGAGATCTTTGATCCTTGGGATTTCCTCACGCGAAAGGACATCGTCTTCGAACGCCTGGAGGAATTGACCTTCTAGCCCTAAGAGACCTCAAAGGGAAGACGGTAAAGCTTCCCGCTTCGTTATTCAAAGAGCTGGCATATGCCAGCTCTTTTCATGTGCGCATGCTTGTGACGGTTAAGCAAAGGCATCGCCGAGGCTTTTGGACGTTGGCACGAAGACGCGCAGGAGCGCATGATCTTCAGTGCCTTCTGTAGTGCTGGTGATCTGGCATAATCCAACGATATTGTTGCACGATCCTGATGAAACGAGATACTCCCCGTATGAATCGGTGTCGTTAGGGATATCGATCATGAAGAAGTTGTTGCTGGCGAAATGGACGCCGCAGATCGCGCGGGTGGATTTCACGATGTACCATTCATCGCACCACCCAGGTGTTGCCGAGGGGGTACGTCCGAATCTAAACCAAGGAAGCCCCTCGTAGTGGTAAGGAGAGACTGCCTTCATAGGAGTATAGGTTCCCAGATTCGAAATACCCTCTCCGTAGTTATAGATATTATCGAACGCGAACGAGAAACCGCTCTTACCGTATCCGATGTTACAAGGCGTCATGCCGTGAGGGAGGATGAGTTCGTCGGCTACGCTGAAATCGGAAGCGAGGAACTTGGTCAACTGGTAGTAGCGTGTCGAGGAATTCAAGCGCGGAGCAGCCACGACGCCATCGCTTGTTGAAACGATGCGACAGGCGAAGGACTGGAGCGCTTCGCAGACTTGTTGATAGGAGCTATCTCCAAAATGAACCGCGCGTAATTCTGCCTTCTCTTTGGCGAACTGTCCGTCTGGTTCAGGGGCTACCTGCCAGAATGCAGCATTGCCCGATGCTGCGATGGAAGGGGTGATCCAGTTCGTGTCGCCCTCATCTACCAATTGGACATTCTCCAGTTGGGCATTATTGAGCCGGGCGGTATAGATACGCCACGAATTCTCATAGATGTTGCACTCGGTCCAGATAACACCTTCGGTGCTACAGCGAACATCGTAGACGTCAAAACCCTCATCCATGCCTTGTGGTTGTTTCATTACTTCGACGAGATTCGCTGATGCAAAATAGAACAGGCGGATGGTGTTGAGGGGCCGAGCTTGTTCGGTGGGGCAGAGGCATGCAGCTACGGTATCGTTATCGGCCCAGACCAAACTGCCGAAGGGCAGCGTCTTCGAGATCGAGAGCTTGACGTAATCGCCATAGGGGACTTCATTCAGATTGGCCAGTTCGGTCACAGAATCTGCAGGCACCGAAAGGGTTTCGATGTTGTCTGCCGATGAGAATGCGCTCGATGCAGCGCTGCTGATGCCGCCGACTGCGACAAGACCGCCTACCACGCCAGCGCCGATGAGCAGGTTGCGGCGTGTGAGGAGCACTTCGGGATCGAAGGGGCTTGTTGCGCTTGTGGTCCCTGTGCGGGACTTCGTTGACGAACCAGTGCGGCCCTGTGAGTTGAATACGTTGCGTCTTCCAGTGCGAGGAGGCTGCACGCGCCTGAACGAAGAAGCGCTTGAGCGCGCATGGCTTGCTTTGCCGTTGCGCTTGGTCGGGCGAGCTTTCGTTGTGGGCGTCTTTGAAGTGCGTTTCTGCGGCACGGTACTTCTTTCTGTTGCCTGCGGGCGCGTTTCGCACGAGCGCATGAAGGCTGTGTGAATACGCAGGGTTATTGTGACATTTGAGTGTCAAAGCATCGAGATGAGATGCTAATTGCTACAATAAACCCAAACACAGATCAGTGCACTTGCAGATTACCTCAGTGGTTCTTTGCGAGATCTTGAACATATCCTTTGTGTAAGGAGCTAATTATGAGCAACGATACCCGACGCATTCTTTTGGTCGAAGATGAAAAGGCGATCCGCGATGCGGTTGCAGCCTATTTGCAGCGCGAGAATTATCAGGTTGTCGCTGTAGGTGACGGCCAAGAAGCGCTCGAAGAATTCTCACGTCACCATTTCGATCTGGTCATCCTCGATCTCATGCTTCCGCGTGTTCCCGGCGAGCGCGTATGCCGTGTCATTCGCGATAATTCTGACACGCCTATTATTATGCTCACCGCAAAAGGCGAGGTCGAAGATAGAATCATTGGCCTTGAACTTGGCGCAGACGACTATTTGGTGAAACCTTTCAGCCCGCGCGAGTTGGTTGCCCGCGTCCGTGCGCTGCTCCGCCGTGTCCATTCCGATTCCGAACCGCAGCGCGAGGTGCTCGAGTTCGGTGAGCTCACTATCGACATCTCAGGTCACAAGATTCTTGTGAACGACGAAGTGGTCGATCTTACTGCTAGCGAATTCAAGCTGCTCACCACGTTGTGCCGCTATCCAGGACGTGTATATTCGCGTATGGAGCTGGTCGAGAAGGTGCTCGGCTATGATTTCGAAGGCTATGAACGCACCATCGATTCGCACGTGAAGAATCTACGCGCCAAGATCGGCGACAATCCACGTAATCCGAAGTGGCTCCACACGGTCCATGGGGTGGGTTACCGCTTCGAAGATCCTACTAAAGCGAATCAATAACGCGTCCGTTTCGCATGTAGGTTCCCTTCAGGATTGGACGTATGGTCGAAGAGGACGTGGAATACGACGAAGAGAGCAAAGGAAAGGCCAGGCGAGGCTTTACTTTCACCGCGCGTATCACTGTATCGTTTGCGGCCATCGCGCTTATGACTGCGTTGGTAGCAGTGGGCATGCTCTCGTTCGTGTGGGAACAATACTTCCAAAGCTACACGCGTGAGAACATGGAGAATCTAGCGAAATCGGTGGCGGATTCTGTCGCGCAAGGTTTCGAGACCACTCCAAACGACTGGTACAGCGGCGCGCTAGCGGCAGCGAATTCAGCGGCGGCGCTCTACGATACTGTCAGCATCCAGATCGTTTCTTCTGACGGATCGGTTGTCTATAACAGTGGCGTTCATTCCAGCTTCGGCCCATCGCTTCCCGAAAACGAGCGCAATACCGCTTCTGCTCCTATCATCGCGGGTGATAAGCAGGTTGGTACGGTCTATGTGCGCGTGTTCGGATCGGAGACGTTGCTTACGCAGGCGGATCAAGACTTCAGGAACAAATCTTATCAAGCCATGATCTTCGCATCGCTCTTCTCGGTGCTCGTCGCAGTGCTCGCAGGGTTTATTCTGGCGCGGCTGCTCTCGCGTCCGATCAACAGCATCACCAACGCGGCTCGTGCGTTGAAAGAAGGCAATTATTCAGCGCGTACGAACATGGCAGGCGATGATGAGATCGCGCGTCTAGGCAAGACCTTCGACCAGATGGCTGATGCGGTTGAATCGAATCGCGATATGGAGCGCCGTTTGGTCACCGACGTTGCGCATGAGCTGCGCACGCCGCTCATGGCTATTCAGTCTACGGTCGAAGCTATGATCGACGGAGTCTTCGAAGCGGATGAAGAACGCCTCGAAACGCTCAATTCCGAGGTTCGTCGTCTCAGCCGTTTGGTCGATGCGCTGCTCAAGCTCTCTCGTTTGGAAAACCGTGCGAATCCGGTCGAATTCACGAAGGTCGATCTGGTCGAGATGGTTGACACGGTGGTCACCGCGCATCAGGCATATGTTGAAGAATCAGGGCTGACGTTCACCTATCATCACGATCCGCACGTTTTCGTCTTCGGTAATGCTGACATGCTGCGTCAAGCTACTGCGAATCTCATTTCGAATGCGGTGCGCTATACACCTGAAGGAGGCTCGATTAGGGTCTCGGTCACACAAGGCGACCTGATGGGCAAGATCATGGTGCAGGACACAGGTATTGGTTTCACCGCCGAAGAGGCAAAGAATGTCTTCGCGCGTTTTTGGCGTGCGGATGCAGGACGTACGCGTGAATCAGGCGGTCTGGGCATCGGTCTGTCGGTCGTGAAGGAGATCGCCGATCGCCACAATGGCTGGGTGCGTGCTGAAGGCCGTCCGAACGAAGGTGCTCGTTTCACCATCTACATCCCGCTCTATAGCAGAACCGTGCTGCGCAAAGGCAAGACGAAGCGCCTCGGCATCAGCAATTAAGATTAAGTATAAGAAAATCTTCCTTTCACTCCCGCTTGCGCACGAAATGTTTCATAATAGAGCTTTACTGAAAAATGCTTTTTCGCACGAAAAAGCTGAAGGCGAAGCGTAGGTCAGAAAGGACCGATATGTCAGGAATCGATATCAAGCCCGATGCACAGGGCAAAGTTCGCGATCTATACGATCTAGGAGATAAGCTGCTCCTTGTTGCGACCGACCGCATTTCTGCATTCGACTATATCCTGAAAGACGATATTCCCTATAAGGGCCAAGTGCTCACGCAGCTCTCATGCTTCTGGTTCGATCTGCTCTCGGATGTGGTAGAAAATCACCTCATCTCGGCGGACGTGGCCGATCTTCCCGAACAGTTCAAGCCCTATGCAGACTATCTTGCAGGCCGTTTCATGCTGGTGAAGAAAGCCGACATGTTCCCAGTCGAGTGCATCGTGCGCGGCTATCTTACCGGTTCAGGCCTTAAGGACTATCAGGCAACAGGCGCAGTCTGCGGCATTGAGCTTCCTGAAGGGCTCATTAATTCGTCACGCTTGCCCAATCCCATCTTCACGCCTTCAACGAAGGCCGAGATCGGCGATCATGACGAGAACATCAGCTTTGACCAGACGGTCGATCTGATCGGTTTCGAGGATGCAAAGGCCATCAAGGATCTTACGTTGGCTATTTACGATCGTGCTGCCGAACACGCACGTGAGCGCGGCATTATCATTGCTGACACGAAGCTCGAATTCGGCAAGGTCGGCAATACCATCATCTTGGGCGATGAAGTGCTCACGCCCGACTCTTCGCGCTTCTGGGCAGTTGATACGTATATCGAAGGAGTCGAGCAGCCTAGCTTCGACAAGCAGTTCGTACGCAATTGGCTCAACGCGAATTGGGATCGTACGGGCGAGCCGCCGCACCTTCCAGAGGATGTCATCAAAGCTACCAGTGAAAAGTACATCCAGGCCTACGAAAAGATCACAGGCAAGACCTTCATTGCCCAGTAGGCGTGGTAGCGTCATCATCAGCGAAGACAAGAATCACTAAAGGAGACCATAAGGTATGTCACAGCGCAATCCCTTGAACGAGCGTTATCAGCAGCGCGAAGGCGGAAAGACTCGCAAATCCGCTGCATCGGCAAAGCCCGCCACCAAGGCAGCTTCGACCGTTTATATCGCCGATCCGAATGCCAAGCCCAAGAAGAGCTTC
>CABRGJ010000009.1 GCA_902470405.1 uncultured Eggerthella sp. | reverse complement strand
AGCTCAAAGAGATCGTGATTCCCGCTACCGTACGCATGATTGACTCTTCTGCTTTCGAGAATTGCAGTTCTCTCAGGCGCATCTCTATTCCTAATGATGTCCGTCTTGGCGAGAACGTGTTCCGTGGATGTTCTGGCTTGCGCGAGGTCGTGATCGGGGACAATGTCCTAGGAGGCATGGGGGCTTTTATCGCGTGTACCTCGCTGGTACGTATTGAGATCGGGGCGGGCTCGAACGTAGCCAACTCCATGTTTGCAAATTGCCCTGCCTTGACCCATGTCGAGTTAAAAGGTATGACCACCCTAATCGATGAATATGCTTTTTGCGATTGCATCTCACTTACCGAGATATGTTTTCCTGTTGGCCTGAAAAGTTTGGGTGGGGCAGCGTTTCGAGGATGCTCTGCGCTCGTGCGCGTGGGCATGGTAGACTCTCTATCGTACATTGGCACTAATGCGTTCGAAGATTGCAAAAGGCTCGTCGAGGTCAACTGCACTTCGGTCACGCGCTTTGGCGATGGTGTTTTCAAGGGGTGTACAGCGCTCGTTCAGGTGACTCTTAATAGAGCTCTGTCAGCTATTCCACCCAGCATGTTCGAGGGCTGCGCTCAAATAACGAGTATCGATATTCCGTCAAGCTGCACCAAAATAGGCATTCGCTCTTTTGCAGGCTGCGTTTCATTGAACGCTTGCGTCTTGCCACAGGCTATCAGCTCGATACCTCAAGAAGCCTTTGAGGGCTGTCTTTGCTTGACAGAAGTTGGCGGACAGCCGTTCAATGTGAGCACACGGGCTTTTGCAGACTGCGCGAACTTGAAGAAGATAACTGTGAAGGGCGATGTTTCTCCGCGAGCCTTCGAGGGATGTCGAAACCTTGAGGATCTTACGTTCACCGACGAAACGCGCATTATTGGCGACGCCGCTTTCATGAACGCTTCTGCGCTGACGAGCCTGATCGTTCCGAATGGCGTTGAAGTTGTGGACAGTTCTGCTTTCCAAGGTTGCGTCGGTTTGAGGCGAGTGGTTCTTGCGGCAAGCGTGCAAGCAGTGGATCACTGGGCGTTCTATGGTTGTACAGGTCTAGAGGTGGTCGTTTTCGCAGGCAAGGCAAGTGGTATCGCGTTGAGCGATGGAGCTTTTGGCAATGATCCGCTGCTCGTCGAGATCATGGCGCCGATGCAGCTATTCATGGACGAAACGCTAAGCTCGATGATCGCCGAAGTGCCCACTATCTCGAACATCAAGATACCTGACTACGACGAAGCGCGCGTGAAAGGCCTGAAGACCTCCTTGTTCGGCGACCGTACGGTCTGTGTGAATGGAGAAGAGGTGCAATGGAGGTCTTGGATCGAGGCGCACTATCCTGCACCAGAAGGCGATCCTGTGGATATATCTGGCGTTTCTGACACAAAGACCTCACCGAAGAAAAAGGGCTTGTTTGACATCTTCAAGTAAGCACTATGCTCGACCCAAGAGCACCCGTTCTGGAGACAAAATGCGTATTTGAGCGCAAAAGCGAAGCACATCATGCTACGAATCGCTCGATTCGTATGATGCATCCTCTCCAAACGTGCATACAAACGCGGATTTCTTGCAAAAAATTGCGTCTTCACTGCAATAATGACAACAAGAGAAGGAAAAAGAAGAAGACTTGGCAGCAAGACCTTAGAAACAGGAAGGATCGTTCATGCGCGATGTCCAAGGATTGTTGTTCGACGGCGACGGAACACTCATCGATACCTACGATATGATCGTGCAATCGATGCGCCATACGCTTAATGATGGCGAAAAAATGAACCTTTCTGACGCTGAATTGATGGTGGGTGTAGGCACGCCCCTGCTCGATCAGATGCTCCACTTCACCAAAGGCGACATTCCGCGCGCAGAACGACTCGTTGCTGAATACCGTGCCCATAACGACTCAATCCATGACGCAGGCATCCGTGCATTTGATGGCACTGCAACAGCACTCGAACGTTTTCATACGGCGCAGATTCCCCTTGGTGTCGTCACCTCGAAGCGTCATGAGCTGGCCGAGCGGGGCTTTAGATTGACCGGTCTTTTCGACTTTTTCAATGTCTTCATCGGCGCAGACGACTGGCCTGAGCATAAGCCTAAACCCGGGCCGATCCTTCATGCGAGCGAACTACTCTGCGTCGATCCTGAACGATGCCTCTACATCGGAGATAGCCCCTACGACATTCAGGCAGGCAATGCTGCTGGCTGCCGCACCGTAGCAGTAACCTGGGGTATGTTTTCGGCCGAAACGCTTGCCGCCGAGCACCCAACATTCATGATCGATTCGCTTGCTGAACTTGCCGATATGCTGGGCGTTTAATACGTATTCTCACCTGAAGGAAACACGATGGCCTCTTCCAAAGAACACATTGACTACGTTATCGAACAACTGAATATCGCAACGGGCGGAAACATATCATCCCGCGCGATGATGGGAGAATGCGTGGTCTATTATCGCAACAAGGTGGTCGGCGGCATCTACGACGATCGCTTACTCGTGAAGAGGACGAAGGCTTCGCAAAACCTCCTTGCACATGCGCCGCTTGAAATTCCCTACCAGGGTGCAAAAGAAATGCTTAAGATCGAGAACTTCGAAGACCATACATTCATCGCAAAGCTCTTCGAGATGATGTATCCCGAGCTTCCTGCGCGCAAGAAGAAGGCATGACCCATAGCAGTGATAGACTGAAATATGAGGGTTTGCGCGCATAGGGGGTAATCTTGGCAGAATATTTGGGGGATGGAATCTATCGCATCGGAAAGGCCGAACGCATCTGGTCATGCCGCAAGGGCGTGATGGAGGCTTCGGTAGCTGAAGTCGAACCTAACATTCCTCCTGCCGATGCACGTTTTGGCTGGTTCAAAGGCGCGATCCCAACCCCACCCTCCGGAGGCTTCTACGTGGTCGAATTCCTCGAAGACCAGAAAGTGCGTGTGCTCGCATATGTTGACATGTATGGACGCGCCTTCACCACGCAAACAGGCTTCGAGCGTCCTCCTGCCCAGGAACAGAGCCTGTTCATCGCGAACTCAGAGGAACTCCCCAACGAAGGTGGCATCTTCGTGCGCGACAGCGAAGGCAACACCATCAGATGTGCCTCTTATTCACGAAGCGGCAGTGGCCAAAACGCAAAATACACCATCATCGATTCATGGTACGACTTCGGCAACCACGGAAAGCGCTTACATTATTACGATCTTATGGCGCGCGCGTACCTCGCATTCGTCTATCGACCGACACTGGGCAACGCAACACTACCCTTTGGCATCTCAGATGTCTACCATGTGCTTGCTCATAATGAACTCCTTCCCGCGCTCATGAGCATCATCGACCGTGTGCACATCGCCGAGGAAGATCCGCTGGTCACTGTACATCCTATCGCCACAAAACTGCGCGACCGGCTAGAACGAACTGGTGTGGCTGAACTCACGAAAGAAGAAGATGCCGGCCATGCGCTGCAGCTCATTCGTACCACGCGCTATGCCAACACGTTCTACGTACAAGCCCGCTCTCCTCGGTTCGATGCTCCAACCATCTGGGCAATCGAAGCAGCCATTAACCTCTTCTCGCTCAGCGAATCACTGCTCAAGGTTCTTCAAGCAAAAAACCAGACCGCCACACTCGCAGGTTGCGAGGATTATCTACTCAAGAAAGTCGGCACCCAAACAGTCAAGCTTGATCTTGCAATGCAATATCCCGATAGCGAGCCTGACGGCGAATGGCAAGTACGTTCGCGCATTGCGGCAGGTATCGAGAACATGGAACTTCCTATCCGTATCGAAGCCCATTTTGCGCTCGATCTACCTGCAGGCATCGTTGCTTTCGAACTACATGTTCCCAATGAGCAGATGTTCGTCGATCTTTTCGCAGACCAGGTCGAACACCCAGACGAAGCTGCAAAACGCTATGCGATGCATGTTGGTCTGCTGCTTGCAGATATCGCATTCCTTGCCTCTGCGCGTGTGAATGAAGTCTTTCTGGGCGCAACGCCGATCGAACGCAAGGATGCACCTGATTCGACGCTTTTCTGCGCATCATTCGATCGCACGACCTACCAAAAAACAAGCGCGTTCGAGGTCTCGCGCAAAGGCGATCCTACACCGCTCTACACAAAGGCGAGCACCAAGGAATGCTCGAGCGCGTTCCAATGCATTCACCACAGAACAAATGGGCTTTTCCTGCATACCGATGCCGATCTGACCAACCAGGTCGCAACTCGATTCGCGGCAGAGAGCCTGCGAGATCTTGAAGTCTATTTCAATGCTGAAGAGCGTAAAATAGCCGAACGTCTCGCTGACGCGATCGCTGCTACGAATACAACGACCGAAGCTGTTGCAGCTGTGCGCATGATCCAAGCAGAAATACTCGTCCAAAATGAGGGGAGCGCGCCGCTCAACGAAGCGTTCACACGACTGCTTGCAGCGCTTACCGAAGGGACGATCGATCCGCATGAGCAGAACTCAACGGTCAACTGCTTCTTGGGTGGAGATGCATGTGCTCAAGCTTACCGGGACGCCCAAGCATTGAACGAGGCAGGTGAGCACGAAAAAGCCATCACCGTGCTAGCCAATGCGATCGCGAACACGAGCGAATCAGGACGCTATACCGACAATGACACAACCGTCTATCGTGCATTCGATTCTTTCGCTTCACGCATGATCTATAACCTCATGAAAGCAAACGAGCTTCCTTCGCCCAAACATTCTTCTGCGCGGACCGATGTAAGCAAAGAAACATGCTTGCTCCCCGATTCGTATGTGCTCTGCCTGCTGGAATTGGCCAGCCTCAAAGGCATGCAAGGACACTTCTCCGAGGCACTCCAGATTGCGCAGTACGCAGTGCATGTCACACCCACCATTGGGGCGACTTATCGTGCGAAAACCCAGATCGAAGCGATGGCGGGAGATCTTAAAGGAGCCGTGGAAACACTCAAAGCATGCCTGATCTCGGTCGTTCCTCCAGACGATATCTCATCTGCCTACTACCAGCTCGGTTATGCTCTCCGCCGTTTGGGTGATGCCGATACAGCATTACTCTGCCTTATCAAAGCGATCATGACCTCGTCAGTGGTTGCTCCTGCATGTATCGAAGAGATCAACGCGATACAAGAAGAGAGCGCCACGCCTCTGCCGTTGAGCGACGATGTTGATAGTCTTCTCGTACAGGCGGGAATTCCGTGCGCTCCTTCTGAAACGATGGTCGATACATTACAGGAAGGAGCGATAGCTGCACTCGATGCAGGGTTCTTCGATGTTGCGCGCAGTTTGCTCACCTTTGTTTTCAGCTATCGAAGCGACGATGCGATCATCAACATTATCCGCTCGCTCGAAAATAGCGCGCTCTAACGCATTGAGATATTTGTGTATTTCACCCTTGCAACCAAGGTAGCAGCAAAAACCAGGGCCAAGCACGCTGTGCCTGGCCCTGGTTCGTTTGATCAGCATATCTTATAAGATCAAGCGCTCTTACTTCTGGTCAGCCTGTCTCCGACGGACGACCAACGTAATGCCTGCTAGCGCAACGAATGCCGCGATCACGAAGGGAATCCATGTAAGATCGTTTGACGTTGCGTTCTCAGCAGCATCACCTGCTAGCGGATTCTCGTCATCAGTAACGAGAGCGCCATCTGACGTGAACGCTTCGGTGGTCATTTCGTCCTCCGATGCCTCGCTCGCTTCATTCGCTACTTCATCGTCTTCATTTGCTGTCTGCTGACCGGAAGCAGTACGCAAGCTGTTTCCAGAAGTCGCTGCACTGGAAGCTCCCGTTGCAGGACGTGCCGTACTGTTTGTATTGCCCGTAGTACCAGAATCCTCCGAGGTGCCAGCGTTATCCGATGAAGTATCAGATGGCGCTGCTGGCTGATCATTGTCAGCCGTATCGCCAGGAGCGGAAGGTACGACCGGCTCTGTCGGCTCAGTAGGATCCACTGGATCATCAGGGTCTGTCGGAACGATCGGCTCTTCAACCTCGTCCTCCCAGAACTGGCCATCGGTGATCGCGTTGCCCGCGTCGATCAACGCCTGTCGAGCATCCAGCAAATCTTGTGCCTCAGGCTCTTCGCTTGCAAGCAGATCATTGGCAACGCTTAACGCTTCCTGGAAAGCAGCCCAACCTTCCACCTGGCCATACGTTGTTTCATCAAGCTCTTCAGCAGCCTTGATCACCTTATCGAGCGCCAAAAGCGCTTGGAACACCTCATGCTCCTCTTCGATATCGCCGATCAATTCATCGAGCGTGTAATAACGATTGTATTCTGTCACGATGGCCTTATGATCGATTCTGATCTCTTGTGCTTGCATCGCATCGAGGAACTTGTCCAGAAGCGATTCGCTAAAACCGCACATGAGCATAAACTCAGTGCTCGGAGCACTTCCATCCCAGGAGGCGTTTTCGTCCTTTTCGAAATTGCTCAGGCCCGCCAGATATCCAATGGTCTGGTTCAGGTCTTTCGCCTCTACTGTTTCGACTGTTACTCCAAGATCTGAAAGGATGGATCGCACATGGGCACCGCGCGCAGTGTCTTCGCCTAAGTTGTAGAGCAACACCTTCACAGGCGCGAGCTGCTCTCCTTCTTCAAGCACAGGAATAGATGCCGACACATAATCGACCTCTTCGCCTTCCCATTCGACATGAGGTAAGCGTAATTTGATGAACAAACGCTTACCTGGCTCAAGATCGATCCAGTCATAGAGCTTCACTTCAAGCTCGCCCCGTGTTACCTGGCCAAGCGTAGAGTTCACCTGAGCAACACGACGAGTCGCATAGCTGTTCTCCCAAAGCTCTTTTTCCTCTATTTCTTCATCAGAGTAAGCCGCGGAGACCTGATAGATGCTCACATCACAATAAAAATCCTCCATGCCTTCATACTCGTCTGCATAATCGACCGAAATAGGAATGCTCGTTGCTCCCACTTGAACAGCAGAGGTACCGAATGCCACATAGGGTGCTTCCCAATCAGGAGAAGCTTCAACGCTCATCACAGCCGAGCGAGCCTCAACCCCTCCAGCTTGCAAAACGATCTGGAGCTTGTCGCCTGCTGCGATCTTTCCTGTTCCCATGTAGAGAGACCAAGCGGCCTGCGAACGATAGAGCGTGCCGCTCGTAAGCTTGACCGCACTACCTGCTGCGAGTGCCTCATCAAGCGTGTCTTCCGTGAAGCGATAGAGCGTATAGGTTGCTTCATCAGCAGGATCAAAGGTAAGCGAAGCTCCAAGCGTGGTCATGCCTGCCGTCACCTTTTTCGAGGTGATGGTAGCTATTGGCTTCTGCTTCTCAGGAGGCGCTGCTACAGAAACAGCCTCTGAGATGTATTCTTGTGAAGCCCCTCCGCCATACAGCGTAAGAACAGCAACGAGCTTGCCTCCAGATTTGAGCTTATCATCACCAAAAACGATACGCTGACTGTTCTCCTGCGCAGTAATGATCTCAGAATAGATCTGATCTTCCGTTGTCCAGCTGTCACCTTCATAACTATAGAGGGTTAGTCGTCCGACCTTTTCCTGATCATAATTCGCTTGCACCCACACATCGCTTCGATCAGAAGTGATTTCTGAAGTAACGATCTTCACTGTTGGCTCGACCACAACCGTGCCGGCTTGAACGATCGGAAGCTTGTTTCCTACCAGATACTGGGTAGTATCCGCCTCTGCGTCATACTTATAAAGATGGACCATCACGCTCTGGCCGACCTTAAGGCGATTATCGGGGATCTGAAGCGTATAGGTTCCTGCTCCGGTAAAGAGCGTTTGAGCCAATTGAGAGCGACTATCGGGATCGTCTTCTGAAGCCGATCCCACAGTTGCGATCAGGCGACCCCCTTCAAAGGCTGCACAGCCCGAAACATTAACTGTAAGCGATCCCGCATCAACAGAGACTGAGTTGCCCTCAAGGATCACCTCATCCTTCGACGCATCGGCCACAGTGATCGAGTCGCTGAAGAAATCAAGGCCGAGATCGTAATTCATAACGCGAAGATAGAGCTTTTGACCAGCCGCGAGCGCAACATTGCTCAGATCGAATTCGATCTCGCCTTGCTCCTGTAGATACTTACCAACGATTACCGAACCAAGATCCGTATCGGTCGTACCGTTCGCATTCATCTTTTTCAATTGCACAGCATTGAGCTGTACGTCTGCAAGCGCAGGATCGGTCAGGTGAACAGCCACGGTAAGCGAGGTGCTCTCAGTGGTCACGTTTGATTTGAATTCAACGCTCACTGGCTCCTTCTTTACGACCACACTAACCTCAGACTGTGCAATAGGATTTCCACCTGAAAGCACGAAGGCAACGACACGATCCCCCTCTTCGAGCGACGCGTCTGCATTGAGATTCACTTCGGTACAACCAGCAGCCGCGTTGAACGCCATGCCGATCGGCGTACCTTTATCAGATGCAATCTGCTCATCAGCCGCGAACTTCTTCACCAGAATCAGAGCGCCACTCGGAATCTCGCCACCAAGCTCGACAGGAACGGTCTTGCTGGTAGTGGTGAGCTGATCGGTAAATGCGATGTTCGGCGTCGTATCTTCATTGACTAAGAGAGAATCGTCAGGGCGATGGAATACCGACTCATAATCGTTACCCTTCACCAAGAAAAGATCGGCATTTTGGGACCAATAGACAACTGCCCTCACGCGATATCCTGCACGAAGCGGCTCGCTCAGCTGTATCTCCTGATCATCGATCGCGCTCGTTACGCTCTGAGGCGAACAGAGCATGATCTGATCGGTGCTTTCAAAGTCGAACTCATCCCCATCGGGATACTGAGCAATCGAGAGCATCAGCGATATCTTGCCTTCAGCTGCTGCCTGGAATAAACGCTCATCGCCAGTCACGCTCACATGCAGAGAAGTTGCTCCTGCTTCAAGCTCTTCATCGGTTATGAACGCATCAGGATAGACATAATCGACGAATCCTTCGCCATTTTCGTCCGTAACAGAAATGGCTTGAGAGTTGCATGCGCGATAGTAGTCATCAGTAATCGGCACGTTCAAACAGGCGATCACGCTATAACCAGGCTTAAGAGGAAGCGTCGATGCGGCAAAATCAATATCTGCTTCCCAACCATCGCTGACCGTTCCTGACCATAAACGAATGTTCTGACTTGAATCTGGGTCGAATGAGGTGTTCGACGCATAGGCGAACACCGTCAGATTGCAGCGATCGACTTGATCAGAAAGACGAACGCTCACATGTGCGCCTGTATCTTCCGCTGTAAAGGAGCCTTCATGATCGATGCTTGCCGAACAATCCTTCAAGATCGCAGCTGCCTGTTCTTGTAGATCGACTGTTTGAGGAGCGATCTGGACACCATTCTGTTCGCTTGACGTTGTCGACGTCGACTGAACGTCCTGCTCAATAGCATCATATTGTTCAGATGCTTGCTTTGAAGCTTCTACTTGATCGCCCTGCTCCGACACCACTGTAGGAACAGCAGGTGCTGCTTGAGCCATCTGGTCTTCCTTATTCGAAGCTGCTGCTTCTTGCGAAGCTCCTGGCTCTGTTACGAGCTCTTCCTGCGCTGATCCTGCGAAAGCCGGCGACATCGGAATAAGTGAGATCGCCAACACTGCAGCAAGCAGCGTAGTAAAGAGGCGTGAAAGAGAGTCCTTTACGACCACTTTTCTTCCTTTCTTTCAAATGGCTTTTGTTTACCATAGTTAACTTCCATCTTTGATACTAGCGTAAGTGTTAGATTGTGTTAACTTTTTTCTCAAAGTTTTGCGCAGGCGGGCGGAAGAAAATTTATGAACTGGGCTTTTCTCCACACACAGCGGTGGAAGTTATCCGCAAAGGGATAACTTCACGCCAGGTTTCCAAGGTTGCCGTGATACATTGGTTCCTATAATTTGAATGGAAAGCAAACACACCCGAAACGCATTACGAGGCTTTATGAACATCGTTGTTTACTGCGGGTCGAATCCCGGAAATAATCCCAAATACGCAGAGGCTGCCCTCAAGCTGGGTAAATGGATCGGCACATCGGGCAATAATCTGGTTTATGGAGGAAGCTCCGTTGGGCTGATGGGCCTTATCTCGCGTACCGTGCTCGACTACGGCGGAGAAGTCTATGGTGTCGAACCACAGTTCTTCATCGACGCAGGTGTCGAACAGCACGACCTTACCGCTCTTCATATCGTAGAGACCATGAGCGAGCGTAAAGCAAAAATGATCGAGCTGGGTGATGTATTCATCGCGCTTCCTGGTGGTGTGGGCACCTTAGAAGAAATCGCCGAGATCATGTCACGCATTCGGCTACACATGACTGCGGGGCCTTGCTTCTGCCTCGATATCGATGGCTTCTATACCCCGCTTGCGCAACTGATCGAGAACATGCACGAACACGACTTCATCGAGCATTGGGACAAGAACGCTTATCAGTTCCCCACCACAGTCGAAAGCCTTATCAGCTCTCTCGAAGTCTGGCAGCCCGATGGCTCATTTGACGGCAACCCGATCGTGCCTGAAAAACAAGACTTGCTCTTCTTTGGATAACTGAAAGGATCGCTATGCTTCCTTCGATGCGCCGCAGACGACAAGAGATGAATCTCGCCGATAC
>CABRGJ010000008.1 GCA_902470405.1 uncultured Eggerthella sp. | reverse complement strand
CGCCGAACTGCGAAGCCGTATGCGCGAGGCTCATCACGTACACGCCAACCGAATGCAAGCTCACCACCACACGATCGCCAATGCCCGTACGTTGAGCCGCCAAGAGCGCGGCTGCGATGCCCCCCGAAAGCGCGAGACCCGTCTGCAGATCGCCGAATGCCGGTCCTCCCACCATCGGCGCGCCACCCTTCTCATAGAGCGAACCGCCCACGCCCGAACGTGCGTGATAAGCCGTATAGTCATACCCGCATGGCTCCGTGCTCGCCGTATCCGCGCACATGCCCGTAGACAAGCTTAGGAAACTTCGCGTGTAGCGTTTCCCAATCGCAGCCAAGCTTCTTGAGCGCTTTCTCGCGCGCGCTCGTAACGAACACATCGGCATCTTCGAGCAGTTTGTAAAGTATCTCTTTACCTTCATCACTCTTCAGATCGAGCACCATGAAGCGCTTGTTCACTCCTACCACGTCGAAGCATGGGTTGTACAAGTCGCTCTCACCCGGTGTTTGATATACGTTCCAATTCGTTCGATACGCATCACCTGCAGCAGCCTCGATCTTAATGATCTCCGCTCCCCAATCGCCCAAGATGCGCACTCCCGAAGGCGCAGCAACATAGGTCGCGAACTCGATGACCTTGTAGCCTTCTAATGGTCCGCTCATCTCTCCCCCTCGTCCGATTGGATAGAACGTGTTTTAGAACACGTTCATATTATGTTATCATTTCACCACGAACAGGACGATTCGTCAACAACCATTTACTTGACCACTCGTCCCATCGCCCTAAAAAGAAGTTAGGATTGGAAAGACCGTACTTTTACGGACAAACACATGAAGGACGGTGACCCATGGGTACGAAGAGAAAATACGTGTCCGTGCGCGAAAGCCGCGCCCAGGCCACACGCGAAAAACTACTCGAAGCCGCTATCGAGCTCGTCAACCAATATGGTATGAAGTACCTCACCGTGCGCAATATCTGCGAGGAAGCAGGGCTTTCCACGGGCAGCTTCTACAACCTATTCGACAGCAAGGATGATCTGGTCTTCTATTACCTACAGAACGTCTTCACCAGCTACAAGCAAAAGGCTGAAGAAGATGCATCCACTTCCTCCTCCCTCGAGAAGGTCGCGCTTATCTATCGCTTCTATATCCAATGCGTTCTCGAGACCGGACTCGAATTCATCACAGGGCTCTATGCAGCCAACACGAATCCGACGTTCAATTTCCTTGAGCGCGATCCCGAAAGCGAAATGGTGCTCGACCGCGTCAAAGACTACCTGATCGAAGGCAAAGCAGCTGGTGAAGTGCGCAGCGATGTGGATATCAATACTGCGCTCTTGCGCATCGGCGTCATCATAACAGGCAACATCTATTACTGGTGCGTGTTCGAAGGTCGCATCGATCTAGCGAACCACACTGATGCTATGCTGCAAGACTATCTGAAGTCGCTCGCTGCCAACGAGGATGTGCAGTTCGCGCTCGAACCACTTCCTATACAAGAAGGATCGCTCATCTAGAAGTCATGTATTCATCTTCGAGACGCTCGAGCGTGCCATCCTCTTCCATCTCTTGCAGTACGCCGTTGATCGCATCCTTCAAATGGCCTGATCGAGTTGGCAGCGCAATACCATACGCCTCGCCTGTCATAATGTGCTCGATGATACGCATTCCTGCGAATTCGTTCTCGAGCAGATACGTAGCAACAGGCAGATCGAGCACTGCCGCTTGTGCCTCTTTTGCTTGAAGCGCCTCAAGGCATTTGCGCGCCGATGAATATTCAACGACCAACTTCTCATCCGTAAGCGAACGCGCGGTATCAAGACAAGTGCTGCCCTTCACTACCGCAATACGCGTCTTTGCCCTATCGAACTCAGTCGTGCTCTGATATGCGCCATCCAGCGCAACGACCGCCTGATTGCCGACGTAATACCAACTGCTGAAATCGACCTTATCGTCTCGTTGCGCTGTGATAGCAAGCGCTGCAAGCGCAATATCACCTTGCGGATCGACCTGCTCTGCCTCATCCGTCGCTGATGATGGCTCACATGCAAGCGTCGAGACGATGTCTGCACGAGGAACCGAAACGAACTCGAGTGAAAGGCCCAAACGATCCGCGATCTCTCGCGCGACTGCAATATCGTAGCCCCAAGGCTCTTGTGCACTTCCTGCCTCGAAAGGCGGGTAGTCGAGCGCTGTGAGCACCTTGAGCGTACCCTCGTCCATCAGCTCGGTCCTATACTCAAGATCGGGCTGATCGTCTTCTTGCTCTGGCGCACATCCGCTCAAGCACGAACAAACGAGCACGAGCGCGAAGAGCGCAACGAGCCACCACGATCCGCCGACCGCGTGCATCCGACTGGACAGGCTGCGAATATGTCGAGCTCTGAGCGCCATGGTCTCCTTTATGCCGCGCTTCCCTGTGGTTGCGGCTCTTCCTTAGCCACGACCGCATCCGCGCTCTCCAGCTTCAAATCGTCTTCCTTGATCCAACCACGTTTACGGAAGAACCAACCGAACACATAGGTGAGAAGAGCCGGCAGAACAAAGCAAATAAGAATGAGGCCAGTCCAATCGAAGAGCGTGATCGCGCTCATCGTGCCTGCTTGAATATCAGCGAGCCAACCGGTATAGACGCCGATCGGACCGACCAAGCCGCACGTACCCATACCTGATGAGATAGCAGCACCATCCATACGCATTTGGAAGATGCATGTGGCAATGGGGCCCGTGATCATAGCAGCGAGCGTTGGCGGGATCCAGATGCGCGGATTACGGATGATGTTTCCCATCTGCAGCATGGATGTGCCAATACCTTGCGAGATCAGCCCACCCCAGCGATTCTCTTTAAAGCTCATGACCGCGAATCCGACCATCTGCGCACAACAGCCTGCCACTGCAGCACCACCTGCAAGACCTGTGAGACCAAGCGCGGCGCAGATCGCAGCGGACGAGATGGGCAGCGTAAGCGCCATGCCCACTAAGGCTGAAACGATGACTCCCATGAAGAATGGCTGTAGATCTGTCGCCCACATGATAAGACTGCCAACCCATGAAGCTGCAGCCCCAATGGCTGGAGCCCACCAATAAGAGAGCAAGCAGCCTACCATGATGACCACAAGTGGCGTGACGAGAATATCGATCTTCGTTTCGTTCGCGACCAACTTACCTGCTTCTGCTGCGAAGATCGCGATGATGAGCACGGCAAGCGGCCCTCCCGCACCGCCGAGCGCGTTCGATGCATAGCCTACTGCGACCAGGGAGAACAAGACGAGCGAAGGGGCTTTCAGTGCAAAGCCGATCGCAACAGCCATAGCAGGACCGGCTGCGCTCTTCGCAAAATCGCCGATCTCGACGAGCAGCGGGATGTTCGCCTGCTGGCCGATGGTTGCTAAGATCGTGCCCATGAGCAAAGAAGCGAACAGGCCTTGTGCCATGGCGCTGAGCGCATCGATAAGATAGCGCTGAACAGATACCTCAATATCCTTGCGTTGAAGAAACGCTTTCGCCGCGGACATCTAGCAGTCCTTTTCTTCAAGCAACTCAAGTGCGAGCTGATAGCCACCTGTACCGTAGTTCAGCGCTTTAGAAACGCGCGCAATAGTGGTAGCCGAGGCTCCCGTCGTTTTCTCGATCGAGGCATACGATTCGCCTCGACGCAACAAACGAGCGAGCTCGAGACGCTGCGAAGTATCTTTGATCTCGCGAATCGTGAACAGATCCTCTAGGAGCGCGAAGACATCGTCCGGGTCGGCAAGACCCGCTAGGACGCTTAAGAGATCATCGACTTCTCGCGTACGCAACTCTGACATGAACTACCCTTTCAGCACGGGGGTGATCCTATAAAAAGAGCCGGGCTTGCCGGCACGCTTCACATCCATATTCTTCACGATAACGAAAGAACGGAAGACCGCGATGCTCCACGATCTTCCGCTATTCTACTCCATTTCGGTGGAGTGGTCAGGCCTAATTGTAAAAAAGGATATCGTTATACGTTGGCACAGGCCAGTAGTCGTTCTCAACGATGCATTCCAGCGTGTCGACCTCTATACGCAGCGCATCCATAGCAGGAATGACCTTATCGGCATAGGCGAACGCCTGCTGCTGATGGTCTTCGATCGCCTCTGCCGCATCGTGTTCAGCGATGAGCGTACGCACACAGGATGCAATAGCATTGACGCCTTTCACCAGACGTGAGAGCAGCTTCTCATATTCGTCCATATTGGAGGAAGGAACCGCACTTTTCACCGACGTGATGGTGTCGGCGATATCTTTCATGTACTTGCTGATAGCAGGCAAATAGGTACGACGTGTCATGCGAATCATCACGCGCGCTTCGATGTTCAAAAGCTTGGTGTACTTCTCAAGCTTCACTTCGTAACGACTGCGAACTTCGGTCTCAGAGAGAATACCGAATTCAGCGAACAGATCGAGAGATTTCTGGGACACAAAGCAAGGCAGAGCTTCAGCAGTGTTGCGATGGTTCGCAAGACCACGACGCTGCGCTTCTTCTTCCCAGTCCTGAGAATAGCCATTGCCGTTGAAGATGATTCGCTGATGATCGGCCAGCAGCTGGCGCACATAGGCGATGGCTGCCTTCTCGAACGCTGCGCCTTCAAGGCCTTCGCAGGCATCTGCAAAATCTTTGAGGCTCTTTGCTACTGCCGTGTTCAGGATCATATTGCAGTCTGAAAGGTTGACGGCAGAACCTGGCATACGGAATTCGAACTTGTTACCCGTGAACGCAAAGGGACTCGTGCGATTGCGATCGGTGTTGTCCTTCAAGAACTGCGGCAAGACCGCAACCCCCAGATCCATCGAAATGGCTTCTGCCGAATGATATTCGTCACCCTTGATGAGCGCATCAACGATAGCGCCCAACTCATCACCCAAGAAAATGGAGATGATGGCAGGAGGCGCTTCGTTCGCGCCAAGACGGTGATCGTTGCCTGCAGACGCTACCGACATGCGCAGCAGTTCCTGGTATTCGTCAACTGCCTCGATGACGCATGCCAAAAAGACAAGGAAGCGCAGGTTCTCGATAGGATCGTCACCCGGATCGAGCAAGTTCACATTGTCGTAAGAAAGCGACCAGTTGTTATGCTTGCCCGAGCCATTGATGCCCTCGAAGGGCTTTTCGTGCTGTAAGCACGTAAGGCCAAAATGGGATGCATCCAAACGCATCTTTTCCATGGTAAGCAGATTCTCGTCCACCGCGCGATTCGCGTTCGTGAAAATAGGAGCTAGCTCATGCTGCGCTGGCGCGACCTCGTTATGCTTGGTCTTCGCAGAAACGCCGAGCTTCCACAGATCGTCGTCGAGCTCTTTCATGAATTCATTCACTGTCGGACGGATAGCGCCAAAATAATGCTCGTCAAGCTCCTGACCCTTGCTGGGCGGCGCACCGAAAAGCGTGCGCCCTGTCATCATCAGATCCTGACGTCGTTCATAATCCTTCTCTGAGATGAGGAAGTATTCCTGTTCAGAACCAACCGTCGCGATGACCTGGTGGCCGTCTTCGCCAAAGAAACGCAGCACACGTTGCGCTTGCGTATCGATAGCTCGCATGGAGCGCAGAAGCGGTGTCTTCTTGTCGAGTGCCTCTCCTGTGTAGGAGCAGAAGGCTGTTGGGATGCAGAGCACTTCGTCTTTGATGAAAGCATGGCTCGTTGGATCCCAGGCTGTATATCCACGCGCTTCGAAGGTGGCACGAAGACCGCCATTGGGGAAGCTCGAGGCGTCGGGTTCGCCCTGGATGAGCTCTTTGCCTGAGAAGGTCATGATGGCCGTGCCATCGCCTACAGGGTTCAGGAAGCTATCGTGCTTTTCCGAGGTGATACCTGAGAGTGGCTGGAACCAATGAGAGTAGTGTGTGGCACCATTTTCGATGGCCCATTCTTTCATGACATGGGCGACCACGTTCGCCACATCAAGATCGAGCGGTTTGCCTTCCTGAATGGTCTTAGCGAGGGTCTTGTACGTCTCGGACGGGAGACGCTCTTTCATGACATGATCGCTGAAAACGAGCGTTCCATAGATCTCTGAAACATTTGACATACTGGTTCTCCTCACGTGGATGCCTCACAAATAGCGCGGGCGCAGCAGTGTTTTGGACATTATACCAGCAGAGGTCCTCCTCATGAATTCCATTATGGTCGAGGAGGGTTGAAGATCATTCTTCAACTCATGCTTGTTAAGACATCAACTGACCTTCAGGTCGCCTTTCCACCGCTCTAAATGCGGAAGCAGCGTCGCCATCAACGAAACAGCCTCCTCACGCGATATGCCCATCGCGTCCGCTGTGAACTGCGCGGTCTCCTCAATGAACTCATCCATATCGATGTCCCTAGCGGTGAAATCGCCTTCACTGTAGCACCACTTACAATAGTGCTCGGCAGAGGATCCGTCTGCCTCGGTGCCGTGAAGCATAGGGTCTGAGATCGGCATCGAACAGCACTGGCAATAATACTCAATGGGCATGTCGAAGAAACGTTCTAACGGTACGCCATAAGTGACACAGATCAGCTTCACCATGTCGACGCCGGGAGAAGTCTCGCCAGTCTCCCACCTTGACACAGCCTGCCTGGTCACGTAAAGGTCATGTGCCATCTGCTCCTGCGTGATGCCTCGCTCGATGCGAATCTGGGCTATGGCCTCGTTCATAGTCATGGGGAAACCTTTCTGTTGTTTCTGTCTTTTTAAGCAGTTTGATCCTAACGTAGACCAGCCGCAAGCAACGGTCTGTTGCTTGAAACGATAGTGCCCTCATCGAGTCTCGTCTCGTTAAGGGCGATCATCTCAGCACACGAAGATGGCATTGATGACAAAGCAAAAAGACGAGTTGGATGTATCGAACATTGCAGTTGGCATTCAATCAACAATGGTTGAAAATATGTCAGCCAAACTTGCCTTTTCTATCTTTGAGGATGTTATCAAGAAAACAGGTCGATGATAAGAAATGAACAGCTAGGACTGCATCCCTAAAGCGTCCGCGATGTCTAGCTTATCCAAAGGCAGACGTCGAGCCCGATCCCGCCGAGCTTCCTCCTGGAATGAACGGAAATGAACCTCCGTTCAACACGATGACGAGGAAGATGATCGCTTGAACCGCAAAGCCACCCCACGTCCACATGACCGCTTGACGACGACGCTTTGGCGAGAGCGTGGAGGTGGAGATCCATGCCATGAGCAAACCGAGCATACCGCCGATCAAGCCCAAAACGAACCAGCCGATCTTGAAGCCCCAACTCATTGGAGCGGGATCATCGTCTGGATCGGAGGGCGTCGCAAAGAAGGAGAATGCTCCGTTCTCGCGGAACGTTGGCTGTTGTTGAGTGTTGCCTGGCTGCTGTGATTGCGCTGGTTGTGTTGGTTGCGGCTGTTCGACAGGCGCCGCTTGCTGATCTGACGCTGTTGGTTGCGCAGATACAGGCGGCTGTGGCTGCACAGCGGGACTCGAAGTTGGAGCCGGGGGCGGCAGTGGCTGATCAGATGCGGGTGGTTGTTGCTGCTGCACGCTTGCAGGAGTCGAGCCTATTGGCGCGGCCTGCTGGTCTTGAGCTGGTCTATCGTTCTGTTCAGACATATGAACCCTTTTGTACGCAATCGGATGATCTTATCTGTCCATTATCCTCGATTCTATTCCATAATCGCGCATCTACCGACAATCGTCATGAGTCGGTAAGAAGCTAAACAAAAAAGAACCGCTTCGCAATGAAGCGGTTCTTCGTAGACCCGAAGGTGATATTCGATCCAACGATTCGCTTAGCGCTTGCTGAACTGCGGACGCTTGCGAGCTTTCTTCAGACCGTACTTCTTGCGCTCAACCATACGAGCGTCACGCGTGAGATAGCCAGCACGCTTCAGCTCTGCGCGATAGTCGCCAGCCTCAAGAAGAGCGCGAGCGATGCCATGACGCAGCGCACCTGCTTGACCAGAAGTGCCGCCACCGTTGCAACGAGCGATAACGTCGAACTGGTTCATGGTATCGGTAACGCCGAAAGGAGTGAGTGCATAATCGACCAATGCCTGACGACCGAAGAAATCGAGTCCGTCACGACCATTGACGGTTACTTTGCCCGTACCAGGGACGATACGAACACGAGCAACAGCGTTCTTGCGACGGCCAGTGCCGTAATATACTGCTTCGCCTGCCATTAGTTATCCTCCATCTTGATCTCGCGGGGAGCTTGAGCCATGTGCGGATGCTCTGCACCAGCATAGACCTTGAGCTTCTTAGCCATCGCACGACCGAGCGTGTTCTTGGGAAGCATGCCCTTGACCGCATGCTCGATGACGCGCTCTGGATGCTTTGCCATAGCCTCTTCGAAGGTCTCGCATTTGAGTCCTCCGGGATAACCGCTGTGACGATAGTATTCCTTGTCGGTGAGCTTCTTGCCCGTCACACGGATCTTGTCGGCGTTCACGATGACGACGAAATCGCCGGTGTCGACGTGTGGGGTATAGGTTGGCTTATGCTTGCCACGAAGAATCTGAGCTGCCTTCGAAGCGACGCGGCCGAGGATCTGATCCTCTGCGTCGATGAGAAGCCATTCGCGCTCGACTTCGCCTGGCTTTGCGTAATAAGTCTTCACTGCGTTCCTCCATTAAAGTAACAATGTTAGTTTTCAAAAGTTTGCCTGCTTCTGCCCGAAACGCGAAGGATCCTACCCCTCGCTCTCCTCTCGCTCGGTTCTGGACTACCATTCGATAGGCTTCAGGCCGCACAGCCACACGGGGCTTTTGAAAGCGAACCTTTGCATAATAATCTTTTTTCGTTCGTGAAGTCAATCACTTCGTATGCGAGATGGGTATGAGAGGTCGTAAAGTATGAGATAGCGGAAGCAAGGTGCTAAAAACTCCCACTTCGCTGTTCGAAATGCCAGTAAATGCTTATACTTCTTATGCGCTCGCGCCACTGTTGTTTTCGATGAACAACAGTGTAACAAGTCTCTCTTATAACTCGGTATTGTCGAGATCGTAAGGCGTCGCCTGGTAAACGTAGTAGTTCAGCCAATTCGTATAGAGCAACTGGGCAGCGCTTCGCCAATTCGAAAGCGGCTGTTGCGTTGGATCATCGCTCGGAAAATAATGCTTGGGCAGCACTGGATCGATACCCTTCTTTGTGTCGCGGAAGTATTCTTCAGCCAGCGTATTCGTATCGTATTCAGGATGGCCGAACACAAAGAAATGCCTGCTGTCGGTGCTCTTTGCGATGAATGCGCCCGCTTCATCCGACACCGCGATGAGCTCAAGATCGGGATTCGCCTCGATATCTTCCACCCGAACTTCCGTATTGCGCGAATGCGGCGCATAGAACACGTCATCGATACCTCGTACAAGCGGGCTTGAGGGCTTCACGATCCGATGAGCGAAGATGCCCAACATCTTCTCGTCCAAGATGAACTTATTGACACCGTAGTGATAATAGATGCCTGCTTGCGCGCCCCAACAAATATAGAGTGTCGAGAATACATTGGTCTTGGCCCACTCGAAGATCTCGCAAAGTTCAGGCCAGTAATCGACCATCTCGAAATCATAGAGCTCGACCGGCGCACCTGTGATGATCATGCCGTCATAGCGTCTGTGGCGCACATCGTCGAGACCAACGTAGAAGGACTCGAGATGCCCTGCTGGGACGTGAGTAGCGCGATGGCTGACCGTCTGAAGCAGCTCGACTTCGACCTGGAGCGGCGTGTTTGAGAGCTTGCGCAGGATCTGCGTCTCGGTTTCGATCTTGGTGGGCATGAGATTCAGGATGAGCACGCGTAGTGGACGAATGTCTTGATGGATCGCGCGATGTTCAGTCATCACGAAGATGTTCTCGCTCTCCAGCACGCTGGTCGCTGGAAGGGCATCAGGGATTCTGATCGGCATGGCTTCATCCTTTCGTAAGCGTACCCATGATAGCAGCTTTCCAGGTCAGCAGGCTTTTGCGTGCATCGAAACGGGTATCGAAGATGCTGAGAGCTAGCTATCGAGAACCGCTATGACCCGAAAACGAGAAGATGGACGTCGGGATCGGTTCGCTTGCGATCGGGTGATACGATCGTTGCAGAAGAGTCGAACTCATTGAGGATCCTCTCTCTTATCCCAACACGTTAGGAGCATTCATGACCTCGCAGATCGGAACAACATGCGTGCAGGGCGGTTATCATCCTGGCAATGCAGAGCCACGTCAGATCCCTATCTACCAAAGCACTACCTGGAAGTACGACTCGAGCGAGTTCATGGGGAAGCTCTTCGACCTTGAGGAAGCTGGATACTTCTATACCCGCCTGCAAAATCCCACGAACGACTCCGTTGCCGCGAAGATCTGTGAACTCGAAGGCGGAAGTGCTGCCATGCTCACTTCTTCTGGGCAAGCAGCGAATTTCTTTGCCATCTTCAACATCGCAGGATGTGGCGACCACGTGGTGTGCTCGACCTCGATCTATGGCGGTACTTACAATCTGTTCGCGCACACCATGGCGCGCATGGGCATCGAATTCACCTTCGTCTCTCCTACTTGCTCGGATGAAGAACTTGAGGCGGCATTCAAGCCGAATACTAAAGCGGTGTTCGGCGAGACCGTAGCAAACCCAGCACTGACCGTGCTCGATATCGAACGCTTCGCAAAAGCTGCGCATGACCACGGCGTTCCACTGATCGTCGACAACACCTTCCCCACCCCGGTCAATTGTCGTCCGATCGAATGGGGCGCCGATATCGTAAC
>CABRGJ010000007.1 GCA_902470405.1 uncultured Eggerthella sp. | reverse complement strand
CGATATTCAACATTGAACACCGATGCGCAGGCGATCGTGACGGCGATCAGCGCTAAGACCAAGAACTGCCCGAGATCGAAGAAATCTTTCCAGCCTTCCGCATATCCGTACTCGACAGGCTTCGAAACGCCATCTGCTTTATTCAACCAGAATTCCTTCTCAGCAGCAGTATAGGTAAAAGTGCCTTCAGTATCTTCAAGCTGAGACTCGATCTTCGTATGGATCCGACCATAAAGGTCGACCGTCTGCGAAGTATCTATGGAGGCAGCTGCTGTCGCGGGCACCTGGAAACCAGCCATCCAAGGACGCGTTAGCAAAGCGATATATGCACCGTGTGCCGCGTTGAAGCGCCAGTACTTTGCTGCCTCGGCGCCAGGGTCAGCTCGGTCTGCACGATACTCGTCTTTGATCTCACCCTCGTCAAGATCGATGAAAGTCTTGTATTCGCGAAGCACCTTGGTTGCCTTCTCATCAGTGATAGATCCTGCGAGCGCATCGGCATTCGCCTTGATCTGCGCGATCGCTGGCGTCCCCTCGAACTCCTCACCGACCTTGTTAGGGTTCAGCGCATATTGAGAAGAGATATTGAAGAAAAGGATGTAGCAGATCATCGCGAATACAACCCCGAGAGAGACCTGCAGCACACGCCTTGAGATCATCTTCTTCAGCTCATACTTGATAAGACTACGCACGGAGGGCTCCCTTCTTCTCGACGTCATCGCCAGAGCGCTCATTGAACAGATAGAGATATACATCCTCCAAAGTAGGCTCGGCGGGGTGCGCCTGCGCATGGGGGCGCACATCAGAGACAAGGCGCACTACTGCCATTCCCGATCGGTCATAGTGAATGTTGCCGACGTTCATACGGGTCGCCATAGTGTTTGCTTCTTGTGGGGTCACCACACATTCCCAGACACACCCGCGAATACCGGTCACAATCTGCTCGACCGTACCCGTGGTCACGATGACCCCGTCTCTCATCACGAGGATCTCATCAGCAATATATTCAACATCGGACACGATATGTGTTGAGAGGATGACGATCTTATCTTGAGCGAGCGACGAGATGAGATTCCTGAAGCGAACGCGCTCTTTCGGATCAAGACCTGCAGTCGGCTCATCAAGCACGAGCACTTGTGGATCATTGATGACCGCCTGTGCGATCCCAAGGCGCTGCTTCATACCGCCCGAGAACGTACGGATCTTCTGCTTGGATACGCTCTTCAGACCTACCATGTTGAGCAGCTCAAGCGATCGCCGTTTTGCTGCGCGTCCATCAAATCCTTTGAGCGCAGAGAGGTAGAGCATGAAATCGAGCGCCGTGAAATCGGGATAATACCCGAAATCTTGGGGTAGATACCCGAGAATGCTCCGATAATCGGCTCCCAACCGCTCGATCCTGTTCCCATTCCAGAGAACAGAGCCAGATGTCGGCTTCAATACATCGCATATCATGCGCATGAGCGTGGTCTTTCCCGCTCCGTTGGCGCCAAGAAGCCCGTAGACCCCTGGCTGGAATACCGCACTCACACGATCCACCGCGATAGCAGATCCGAACTGCTTCGTGAGCCGGTCTAACTTGAGTTCCATCTATGATCCTTTCATCATGTGAGAATTCAGGCGCAAGCCTTAAAGATTCGTAAACTATAGGTTCCATCAGGCAAGATAAGGCATATGCGCTACGCTGTCCGCTGCCACCTGCAAGACAAGACGGCGCGCCTCATAGATCGCGAGCGCAAGCGATACCATCAGAGCGATCACCCAGACGATCATCGACACCTGAAAATACCAATGTGGTAATACCGAGTTCGCCACCCAAAGCACGATCACAACACACGATGCGGCTGTAGCGCATGCCTTTACACACCGCCCGTGTGTTCTACGCGACAGGTAGAAGCAGATCGCACAGAAAGCGAAAAATGGTGTTGCTGCATAGAGGAACACCCTAAAAGGATCGCTACCTGCAAGCGTGGGAACGATCAGGACGGTAGCCGACATCCAGAGGACGTCAGCAAAGCCAAAAAGGGCGAGCCTACACACGAGCACCTGTGCAGAATCGTGACGACAAGATGCCTCCAACTCCGAAACATCGTTTTCGAGGCTCTTGAATACAGACGGGATCGCTAGCGCCACGGATAGTATTGCCGAAGTCATCACGACGAGCATGCCCACTTCCAATGAACCATAGGCGCTGACGATCAAGAACATCGTGATGAGCAGGACGATCTGGAGCACCCAGGCGAGAGGATTCACGAAGCGCAGTTGACCCGCGATAAAGCGCCAGAACGGCACCGATTCTTGCCTCTCGCAGAGCGAGGGTTGGGCAACCTCATTCGAAACCATCGCAACAACGCGAGCCTTTTCGAGCTCGTCGATCGGCGCCTCGGCTCTTGCGTAATAACCCCGAAGCCGCTCTTCTATCGAAACGTTAGACTCGATCATCATCCAGCATCTCCTTTAATCTGCTGAGAGCATGCTTTTCTATGCGGTAAAGCGCGAACCTCGATTTCCCCAGTATTTCCGCAACATCAGCCATCTTGAGGTCTTGGCCATACCTCAGCTCCAACACCTCTTGCTCCTCTGAAGGCAAGCGAGAGAGAGCGTCTGCCAGAAGAAGGTCTTGCTGATGGCGCTCCTGCGCTGGGTCGGGAATTCCCTCTGCATCAACCTTATTGAGCGAGTCGATCGATCGAGCACGCCTCGAGAAATCAATGCAGACGTTCCGTGCGCAGGTGTAGAGGTAAGCGAGCGGCTTCTCCCTGGAGTCATAGAGCGCATGCGACTTCGCTAGACGAAGAAAGACCTCCTGAACTGCATCCTTGGCATCTTCGACCGTTAACAAGCGTCTTGCGCAATAGCGAAAGATCTCGTCGTAGTGCTCCTCGGCGAACCGAGTCAGCAACTCAACGTTCGAAGAGAGAGAATGCCTCGGGTAGCTGTCTTCGCTTTGCTCTTCGTTCTCCAACCGCTTTTTCACCTCCTATTGTGTCTAACGCAAGAGGAGACAAGGATGTGCGCTCTATTTTGAATGTTTTTCTCAGTGGTACTCGATACCAAAGGTGCGCTGCTATTTGAACGATCAGCGCTTTGTTGACTATTACGACTCTTCCGCAGGCTCCGGTGCAACAGAATTCCTCGTGAAAGCCATCGAATCTTATCAGTCATAGGATAAGCTCTTACCCTGATACCCCATCGCCTAATGCCTTAGAGATCAGCCGAATCGCACTGCCTGCAGTATCGCCTACGAGCCATTGATCTTCACAATGAGAGGGACACCGACCCAGGACGATAGTTTCAGCGATTAAACTCGAGCTGATTCACCAGCGAAAGCGGAATCGAGTAGAGCGGTTCATAGATGGCGCCACTCTCTTCGAGATCGCTCTTGAAGAGAGTGAGGTATTCCCAACGCGCTGTAGCAGGAAACGGAATATCCGCGAGCTCCCCCGCCATCAACTGCACATGACGCGCAAGCGTCACATGAGGAAGAAATGTCTTCTTATCCAGGAAGAACCCCGCCTCATTCAGCTGATCGCGCAGGTGTTCGGTAAGCTCCATAAGTGCCGGATCCTTCACGAACCCCATCCAGAGTGTCGCGTTG
This sequence comes from uncultured Eggerthella sp., assembly GCA_902470405.1. Classification (GTDB taxonomy): domain Bacteria; phylum Actinomycetota; class Coriobacteriia; order Coriobacteriales; family Eggerthellaceae; genus Anaerotardibacter. The sequence continues at coordinate 7,201 of CABRGJ010000007.1, read as the reverse complement.
TTATTGCGGCCGAACGAACCGAGTCCATCGGGCTGCAGCTTGATGCTGTAGTATTCGGCAGATTGAGCCACCGCCTGGTCCATCAAATCCTGCACGAGATCCAGCATCGTCTGGGGAATATCTCCCAGAAAAGCCAAGGTGATATGGTAGTTCTCTCGCGGAACGCATTTTCCGCGCACGGAAGTTTGCAGCACGCGCGCCACTGAGGCGAGGTCCTCGCGCAGTTGATACGGTATTTCTAAGGCGATGAATGTTCTCATGGCGAAATAGTGGGATGAGTCGGTTGCTCTGTCATTATATGATCAGGCCATATTACCCCGCAAGCAATACTCCTAATGAGTCACGGATCTTACTACAAGGATGAATTCGACTGCTTGAAGCTGGAATTTTACCGCCAATGGCGGTAAAATAATGGCGGTAAAACGAGTACGGTTCAGCCAGAACGAAAAGGAGGTGGACCATGTCCTACAAGCCCCCTTTCGAACGCAACGATCGGATAGATTCTCTCTGCATGGAGATCGCTGAACTGGTAGGGATGATCTCGCCTCAAGCCCCGCTCGCGAAGAACCCTGTTCTCCATCGCAAGCTCAGAATACGAACCATCCATTCGTCTCTTCTTATCGAAGGCAATACACTCGATGAAAAAGCCGTGAGTGCGATCATCGACGGTGAGCACGTCCTCGGCGATGCCCACGATATACGCGAGGTCAAAAACGCTAAGCAGGCCTACGATCTCCTTCCCTCTCTCGATCCTTTTTCGATCGATGATCTCCTGAAGGCCCACGCTACGATGATGGATGGACTTATTCTCGAATCGGGTCGCTTTCGTTCGAGAAATGTCGGGGTCTTCGACGGAGACTCTCTGATCCACGCTGGCACTCCTGCAGCTTACGTTCCTGAGGTAATGGCTGATGTATTCGACTGGTTGAAAACGACCAACATGCACCCCTTGCTTGCCTCATGCGTGTTTCACTTCGAGTTCGAGTTCTGCCACCCGTTCTCTGACGGCAATGGGAGGATCGGCAGGCTTTGGCATACGCTCCTGCTCTCAAGATGGAGGCCCATTCTCGCATGGCTTCCCGTCGAAAGCACCATTCGACAGCATCAAGCCGGCTACTATGCCGCGCTTGCGAAATCAGATGCTGTCGGGTCGAGCGAAGCATTCGTTGAATTCATGCTCGAAGCCATACGCGACTCTCTGCTTCCTTTTGCACAGCCAAACAGCGAACACGAAACCACAAAAGCCCAGGCGCTCGAATTCTTCGAGACGCATCCTCAAGGCAATGTAGCCATGCTCGCGGACGCATTAGGCTTTTCTAAGCGAAGCGCTGAGCGAGTTGTCGCGGAGCTTAAAGAAGAGGGGCTGCTCATACGGCATGGCAGCCCGCGCGCCGGGTCGTGGGAAGTGGTTGACCGATAAATGAGTTCCATCCAGAGCAGCTCATAGCAATAAGACAAGCCGAGGAAGAACATGCTCTCAACATTACTGAAAAAATTGCAAGGCCACTTCGTTGGCCAACACGACCTCCCTACGATGTTCGGAGAAGCCTCCATCTATTCGATCCCCGATGAGAGTGATCGAGATGTACGCGTGCTCGCCGTGGATGGCGTCCTGCAATCCGCAACCTACCTTGACGAACGCTGGGCGCTCTGCCCCTTTGAATATCTCCGTGCTTTCGACCACATCTTCGAAGCCGCCGAATCGCACCCACTCGAACGCGTGCTCATGATCGGCGGTGCGGGCTTTGCCTACCCCAAGCAGCTGCTCATCCAGCATCCCGGCGTGAAGCTCGATGTGGTCGAGATCGATGAGGCTATGGTGAACATCGCACGTGAATTCTTCTTCCTCGATCGGCTCGAAGCACAGCTCGCAAAGCAGGATCGCGCCGAGGATCTACGCATCTTCATTGAAGATGGTGAAGCATTCCTGAAACGCTGCTCTGATCGCTACGATGCGATCATTATCGATGCGTTCACTGGGCGCAAAGATGCAAGCTATTTCAGAAACGATGAAGGCATTGCATCGGCTAAAGACAAGCTCACGCCAGGTGGTCTGCTCATGTTCAACTGCGTGATCGAATACACGGGTGATGATATGTATCGCCTCTATCATTTCGTTGAAAGACTGCGCGAACACTTCGCTCAAGTGAGCGTGATCGACGCGTCGGACGATCAGTTCGGTGGCGCTGAGAACTACCTGGTAGTGGCCTCAGATGCCACCTACCCGTTCACGAACACCATCCCATACGATTAGCCCCGCAGCATCCTACTCTGGCAGTTTGTATCGTTCCACAAGTATACTCATGGGATCTCGCTGTCCTTCTGCAGCTCGACCCTTCCACGATATGCCCTCGTGCTATAGTTTCCTCGTACGCGATTCTCACTCATCATGAACAGGAGCGAAGCACATGAAGAAACTTGAAGGAAGAACAGCGATCGTTACGGGAGCAAGCTCTGGCGTAGGCCGCGGGCTTGCAAAAGTACTGGCTGAAAATGGTGCGAACATCTGCATTTGTGCACGTCGCATGGAGAAGCTCGAAGAACTCAAGGCCGAGCTCGAACCTGCCGGCGCAGCGGTTCTCCCCGTGCCCTGCGATGTCATGGATCCCGATCAAATCAAAAATGTCGTCGAACAGTGCGTCAATAAGTTCGGCGGCGTCGACATCCTCATCAACTGCGCTCAAGGTTCGATGGCCTACTGCGAGATCGAGGATATCGATATCGACTATGCCATGACCGCATTCAAGAGCGGTGCGCTTGCCAGCATGCTGTTCATGAAGGAATGCTTCCCTTACCTCAAGAAGAGCGGACATGGGCGCATCATCAACACCGCATCGGCAGCAGGATACGATGGCAACGAGGGCTTTGGTGCCTATGGCATGGCAAAGGAGGCCATCCGTGCGATCACACGCACAGGCGCACGCGAATGGGGCAAGTACGGCATCACGGTGAATGTATTCTTGCCGATCATCGCAACTGACTTCTTCCGCCAGACCCAGCCCGAAGCATTGAAGAGTCTTGAGTCAAAAAGCCCTCTTGGAAGGATCGGCACCACCGAAGAAGACTGCGCGCCACTCATCCTGTTCCTCGTCAGCGATGAAGGTTCTTACTTCACCGGACAGTCCTTCATGGTCGATGGCGGCATTCATATGCATACCTAATTCCCCAGTTCAAAAGCCATGTAAAGAACTTTTTACATCAGAAATATCTCCCATTTGACACACTTCGCTTTGCTGTCATGCTATCTTTCGATGCCGACGTAAGCAGCGTTCGTGAAAGGAGGATCGATGGAGCTCGCAAAGCAGCTCAGGACGAATAGAGAGCGCTTGGGTTTGTCCCAAGAAGATGCCGCGAAAGCGATATTCGTCTCACGGCAAACGCTTTCAAGTTGGGAAAATGATAAAACCTATCCCGACGTTCAAAGTCTCCTGCTACTCAGCGAACTCTTCGATTCCTCCTTGGACGAATTGGTCATGGGCGATCTTGCGGTGATGCGCAAAGCTATGGAGGAAGATTCGAAGAAGCTGAAATGGCTCATCGGGATCATGTCTGCTTCTTTCGCACTTGCTCTCGTCTTCTTGGTCTCGCTCTCATTCCTCTGGCGCGAACCTTCCGATCTGGGAGGGTTTACGCAGGGAAACATCGTTGGCTTAGGTGCATTCTTGCTCTTATATGTCATCGGAATGGGAGCCGCCTTCGCGTATGAGCGCATCAAGAAGAAGCATGATGTGGTCGCTTATCGCGAGATCAAAGCCTTTCTCGAAGGCAGCACCGCAGAAGAAGACCTCCATGACCCTCACGCGTTCTCACGCGCACATCCCTTTGGTGCGACCGTCATAAAACTGCTCGCAGGAGCGGCTTTTGGCGGCGTTATCGGATGGGCGCTCATGAGCGTAGTCTAACAACGCCTGCTTTCGTTCGTTCAATTTGTCATCGACGATAAGGGAGGCATTGATATGGCACGTGAAGAAACCGTATGGGAGTACACGAAACAAGCTGGATATGAACCACTCGAAGGTCGCACTATTATCGTAAGGCCTGCTCCAGACAACCTGAGCAGTAAGGTGGTCCAGTTTTTCCGATGTGCGAGAATGAGCTGGTCTGTTTGCCCTTCGATCCTAACTGGACGACCTTGCGCAAAGAAGTACCCCTCGTCATTCCTTATCAAGACATCGAGTCGGTCGACTTTTCAGATGACCTGCTCAATACCGTGGTCGACCTTCACACCCAAAACGGCGATATCAAGTTCACCACGCAACAAGAAGCGCTGAGCAATTGCCGAATTTCTGGCGCATACGCGACACAATTCGTAGGAGGACCAAAGAACTGGCATAAGGACAATATCAAGGCTACCCTCGAAGCGTTGGGTAACCTTGGCGCCTGATGAAGCATCTTACCGTAGATCGGAGGCCTTCGTCTACCATCTGCTCTTCAGAACGAGGGCAGCGAACGCCCAGATGAGCGACATGCCTGCCGCGATCCCCAATACCGCGATGAGCGTCATGGTCGCAAAATTCTCGAAGAGCGCCCAGCTGCCCGCCGCAGCGCACGCCATCGTAAAATAGAGCATGCGCCCAGGGATGAGCGTGATGACAGCCACGTAGAAGAAGATAGAAGCGGGCACCTTGAACCAGATTCCCATACCAGCTGAGAAGATCGCGCCCACAACGGATGCAACGAACGTAGCAAGGAAGGGCATTTCGGGAACGAGCGCGCTCACCGCCAAATAGACGACCCACACCCCCAGGCCTCCTACGGCGAGCGCTGGAATCTCTCGCTTCTTCACATTGTAGAACAGAGCGAATCCGAGCGTCGCTACCAGTGCGGCTGACAGCTGCACTGGCAAGGATGTCTGTAGTGTATCGGGCGTGTCGACCATGCCTGCTGAGAGTATCCACAGGGCAGCGATATATCCCACCGCCAACACCGTAGAAGCGATGAGCGCTTGAACCAGGCCTACAATGCCGGTGATCACATCACCCGAGAGCATATCGCGCGCGGAATTCGTGACCGCAATGCCCGGAATCAGGATCATGATGGTGCCTACGATGGTCATGCCCATGTTCAGATCCGGCACTGCTTTCGCGAACAGCGCGATACCGAGACCAGATATGAACGCGGCAAGGAACAGAAAGACATTCTCGTTCACCAGGCGCGGTTTGATATATTCGAGCATGAAGCAGATGATGAGTGCGAACAGCGCCGACACTATGCCGTCAAGCAGTGTACCACCGAAGAATACCGCGAACCCTGCGGTCGAGAGCACGGCTCCTCCGTACAGCATGAGCTTTGACTGGGGGCGCTTCGTTATTGCGTCGCGTCTATGCTGCATATCTGCAGCGCTCAGTTCACCTGAGCAGAACTCGATTCTCAAAATCGGTGTTCGCCCCGCGTGCAAAACGCCGATTCTCGCTATAGACACGACCGTCGGATGTAGTCATCGAAGCAATGATGAGCGACGAGAGTGCAAAGATGTCCGCCTTTTCGGCTCCTGCCGCGAACACCATCTTCTGCACCTCTTCCTCAACGAGGCTCACATCAGCGCCGGCTGCGAGCATGCTCTCGCCCACATCCAAGATAGTGGAAAGCGTCTCTTCATAGCGCGTCGGGTTCATCTGTTTTACTGAAAGATCCATCTCCTCGATTTTCGCGCAAAGAACAGAAGGACGGATCGACGACGCAAAACTGGTACGATTTCGTTGTCGATCCTTCGTGTAAGCAAACTGCTTGTTGACGAACAAGCCTCAACAGACGCGTCGCTCGATATCGAGCGCTGAACATGGTACGGTGGTTGGTATGAACGAATCGGTGAACCATATCAATCGATCATCGAGCATGCGTATGTTCAGCAGACGCAGGTTTGTAGAGCTTGCAGCAGCAAGCGCACTTTCGGCAGCATCGCTGTCGCTATTCGGCTGTGCCCCTACACAGAAAAACAGCGTGAGCACAGGAGCACAGGCAAAGGGGTTCGCTTCAAAGAGCATCTCGACCATCGGTAGCAAGCTGTATGCCTCAGCACTGCTCGCGGAGTTGACCACCGAGCAGAAGGTCGCGCAACTCTTCGTAGTTACGCCCGAAGCGCTTCTAGGTGCAAATGTTGCCAAAGCAGGCGCGGAAGATGCTGGCGAAGAAAGCGGAACGCCCGACATCACCTCCCTCACGCCTGAGCTCGCGCAAGCGATCCAGGCGATGCCCGTGGGCGGCATCACGTTCTTCCGCGAGAATCTCATCGATCCTGCTCAGGCAACCACTCTGCTCGCAGACCTAAAACGCACGGTCAGTGAAACCTGCGGCATTCCCCCGCTGCTCTCTATCGACGAAGAAGGCGGAACGGTGTCGCGCATCGGCGGAAACGAACCTTTCGGGGTGGAGAACGTGGGCAACATGGCGGACGTCGGCGCGACGAACGATCCTGCACGCGCAAAAGAAGTCGCTGTGCGCATCGCAGACTATCTTGAGCAGCTTGGGTTCGACACCGACTTCGCACCCGTTTGCGACGTGAATTCGAACCCTGAGAGCAGCGTAATGGCCAAACGTGCGTTCGCTGCCGATGCAGAGACCGTTGCGCACATGATAACAGCACAGGTGGAAGGCTTCGAAGAGGCTGGTATGATCTGCTGTCTCAAGCACTTTCCCGGCCTGGGCGCAGCGCCGACCGACAGCCATGATTCACGCATCTCGATCGATGCCACGCTCTCGCAGCTCACCGACTGCGAGCTCGTTCCGTTCCGCGCTGGCATCGAAGCGGGTGCCCCCATGGTGATGATGGGCCACCTCTCGCTGCCAAACATCACCGACAATGACATCCCAGCCAGCCTTTCGAGTGCGATCATACAGGACATTCTGCGTGACCAGCTCGAATTCAAGGGAGTCGTCATAACTGATGCGCTCGAGATGAGTGCGATCGCGGATTTCTACAGCTCTGGCGAAGCTGCCGTTACCGCTCTGCAAGCTGGATGCGATCTATTGCTGATGCCGCTCAACCTACACGATGCGTACGAAGCAGTGCTCGAAGCTGTAAATACAGGCGCACTTCCTATGGATCGCCTGAATGAATCGGTAGCGCGCGTACTGCATCTGAAAATAGTCTATGGACTCATCTAGCCGCAGGCGAATTAGCGCCTCCAAGACGCACGCTCAAAATACACGCACACTACGACCCTTAGAGCTCACCCTCGTTTTAAAGTAACGCGCCAGAGGA
>CABRGJ010000006.1 GCA_902470405.1 uncultured Eggerthella sp. | reverse complement strand
GGTGATGCCGAAATCGCGCGCTGAACGCTCTTCAAGCGCGCACATGACAAAATTCGCCTCGGAAGGAAAAACGCGAATGCCTGGAATAAGGCTGAGCATGCATTGCACCCAAGGGATCTCTTTGTCGATGAGCGTATTGGTCCGTTCCTGATAATCATCGAGATTCGGAAGCTCGCGGGCTATGATCTCGTGGAACATGCCGATCGAGGTTCCATCGCTGAACTGGCGGATGAGCTTGATGGTATCGGGATGGCCGATCGCATAGCTGACCGGAATACCCGGCATGCCCAGCTCTTCTGAGAGGTTGCGGATCACAACCAGATTCTCGTACTTATACGCAAGCGAAGTATAAGAATCTCCACCCATGGTGAGCGTGATATTGCTCTCATCGATGACCACCCAATTGCAATGATCGAGATAGCGCTGCAGCGTACGCTCGTTGAGCAAACGAGCGCAGGGAAAGCTCGGATTACCTAAGACCGCCGCTTCGAATCGCGCACCACTTTGAAGTGCGACCTGCGGTTCGACAGCAGAGAGCGAATAGGAATTCAGAAGCTTGACCGGATTGTGCCCCACATTGGCCACCGCAAGATAGTATTCAGTAGGAGCAGGTGTCGGGATACCCACGTTACAAGGTCGATACGCCTGAGCGATATCCGAGATGAGTGCGGATGGACTGGTTCCCACCAAAAAGCAATCTGGCGAGATCTCGTAATAACGAGCAAGATTATTGCTGAGGTGAACGCCAGCTTTATCAGGCTTGAAGGTCATCGCGCCTTCTGCGATCGCTTGAGCGATAGCGCTCTTAATGGGTTCAGGGGTGCCCAAGGGATTGGCAGTGCACGAGAAATCGAGCCAATCGATCTCTGCGCGAATGTCATAAGGAAGCGTCGCATCTTCGCGAGAAGAGCGGTTGTGCCCCGCTATAACATCTGTCAAAACATTGAAACTTGGCATGCACCTAAACTTTCTCGTACGTTACACGAAGAATAAAGCCCCTAGTGCGCAACTACATTTGAATACTCCGATACACGCGGGAAGATATACCCTATCACAAAAAGTGGCGTTTTGCGGACATGTTAGACTGACTTTATGGGAAATTTTTCGTCAACAGAATCTCTTCCTGAATGGAAGGGGCGAGCGATCCTCCTTGTCGACCTCGATGCATTCTTCGCTTCGGTCGAACAGCTCGATCACCCCGAATGGCGCGGTAAGCCGGTCATCGTTGGCGGCGATCCAACAAAGCGCGGAGTGGTTTCGACCGCCTCCTACGAAGCGCGTAAGTTCGGCGTACGTTCCGCGATGCCCTCGAGCACAGCTGCGCGTCTCTGCCCACAAGCCATTTGGGCACGCGGAAACCACGCGCGCTACAAACAAGTATCCCAACAGGTAATGGAGATACTCAACAGCTATTCTCCCCACCTGATGCAAGTAAGCATCGACGAAGCCTTTCTCGACATCAGTCCCACACGCGTAAATCGAACGCATCCCGCTATCATTGCCACCCGCATCCAAGAAGAGGTCGATCAGCTTGGCATCACCTGCTCAATCGGGCTTGGTACCTCGAAAGCGGTCGCAAAGATCGCTTCAGATCAGAACAAACCCCATGGACTCACGGTGGTCTATCCTGGACAAGAGCGAGCATTCCTCTTTCCACTCCCTGCAGGCGTCATGAGCGGCATCGGTCCAGCTGCTCAAAAGCGGCTCAAGACCTACGGCATCCACACACTTGGAGATCTCGCTGAAGCAGATCAGAGCATTTTAAAAAACGTATTCGGCAAGAACGCCCAGAAGATGCGCGAGCGAGCGCATGGTATCGACTCTGCTGTCTCCGACGAACGAGAACCTGCAAAATCAGTATCGAACGAGATCAGCGTTGCAGTGAGCGTGGACGATCACCACAGCATCGAATCGCTCATCGCGACGATGGCTCATAAGGTTGGCAGACGTCTGCGCAAAAAAGAACTCGAGGGCACGACGCTGCATCTTAAGATTCGCTACGAAAACTTGCAGATACGTACCTGTCAGCGCAAGATCGCGAACCTCGGAACGAACGAGCTCGTATGGCTTCCCCATCTCTACGAGATGCTCAACGAGTTGTGGAGCCCGGGTGTGCTGGTTCGCTTGGTCGGTGTAGGTGTGAGCGGCTTTGAGACCGAAGCAGTCCAAGAGCGCCTCTTCGATGAAGGTTTCTCACCTGAGCACAAAGGCTCTCCCTTGCTCACCAATCCCGTCGAGAAGACAGCACTCCTCGACGCGAAGGATCTGATCGCCGATAAGTTTGGTGAGCATTCGCTTCATTTTGGACACGAACTCTCCTCGCTCGATCAAACGACCAACAGCTCCTCGAAGAATCCCGAAGACTACCTCGATCGATGAAACGTTCACCTTGCCTGCGCAGCGCTCAGGCTCCGAGATCGCTTTAGCTCGAGCGCATCTAATTGAATTTGAAAACGCGCTGAGCGATACGATAGCCACGCAGTGCGACCTGACGACCCAACGTGGTGGGAATGTTCGTCGAGAGGCTCAAGAAGGTATTGCGAAGCTGGCGATACGAATCTGGTTTCGTCTCGCGTAGATAGCGCCACAGCTCTTTACGCTTGTAGTCGTTTTCAGGAGTATCCTCCATGCGCAGGAACACCGTGCAGATGCACAGCATCATCGAAAGATAGTTGTAGAGATACTGCTGCAACTTCTTATTCTCGATCGTGTTGAGATCGACCGCATCGATCATCTCCTTCGTAACGCGCAGCTGTTGATCGATACGCGAGAGCATGACCTTCTCGTTCACCGACTGATCTTCACGGCCGATGAAATAGCGGTATGCATCAACATCGAAATAGACCATCGACCTCACATGCGCGAGCGGTACATAGACAAAGATATTATCGACATAGAAGCAATGCTTGGGAAGCTCGAGTGCGATATCGCGCAATAGGTCGGTGCGATAGATGACCGAATGCATGAGCAAATACTGCGAAAGATGGAAATGCCCAATATCATCCCAGGTGAAGATCTTGTTTTCAGGGAAGACATTGCGATATCCCATGGAGATACGTGTTCCCTCATAGACCTTCTCGTATACATAGTTCGATATGACGAGATCGACTGGATCGGCGTTTTGCGTTTGGCTTCTGATGAACGCCATGATGGTAGCCATCGCATCGCCATCAAGCCAATCATCGGAGTCGACCACTTTGAAATAGCGACCCGTAGCCGCCGCAAGCCCGGAATTCACCGCGCCGCCATGACCGGCGTTTTCCTGGTGGATCGTACGGATGATGCCAGGATGTTCCGCCACCAAACGATCGCAGATCTCTGCTGTGTCGTCTTTTGTCGACCCATCATCAACCAAGATGATCTCGATATCTTCCCCTAAAGGAAGCAGAGAATACACACACTTTTCCATGTAGTCTGCCGAATTGAAACAAGGCACGGCGAAGGTGATGATCTTCATCTCTGTCCATCTTTCTGAAAGCGTTGTAGTAGTGATTTACTTTAATATGGTTAATTCTACCGAGTGTCCGTTATGAGCTCAATTATGAGGTGTACGGTTGCTATTATGAAGCCAGTAGAAAAACTCATGAAAGGATCATGTATGGCTTCGTTCATTGACTCACTGATAGAACGCGCGAAAGCGGACAAGAAGACCATCGTTCTGCCCGAAGGCAACGATGATCGCATTCTCGAAGCCGCGCAAGAGGTGCTCGCTCAGGACATTGCGAACCTCATCATCTTAGGCGATGCGAATGGGATCGCAAGCAAGGGCTTCGATCTTGAAGGCGCTACCATCATCGATCCGCTCACGTCGGATAAAGCTGAAGAGTTCGCAAATCTTCTCTTCGAACTGCGCAAAGCAAAGGGTATGACGCTCGAAGAAGCACAGGAACTCGTAAAGGACCCGATCCACTTCGCAGTGCTCATGGTGAAAAGCGGTATGTGCGATGGCTTAGTGGGCGGCGCATGCCATGCCACCATCAAGATCCTCTCCCCTGCCTTGAAGATCATCAAGACCGCACCAGGCGAGCCAATGGTCAGCTCCTTCTTCATCATGGATGTTCCCGGTTGCAAGATGGGCGAAAACGGCATCTTCCTATTCGCTGACTGCGCGCTCGAAGTTCAACCTACCGCTGAAAAACTCGCACATATCGCTAACCAGACCGATAAGTCCTTCAAGCGCCTGATCGGCGACGAACCACGCATCGCACTGCTCTCGCATTCTTCCCACGGCAGCGCGGTGAACGACGACTCGACCAAGGTCGTGAAGGCGGTCGACTACATCCGTGAGAATTATCCTGATATCCTGGCCGATGGTGAATTGCAGCTCGATGCAGCTATCGTTCCTGAGCTGGGCGCTTCAAAGGCACCTAATTCCCCGGTCGCCGGCAAGGCCAATGTCCTCATCTTCCCCGACCTCGATGCAGCGAACATCGGCTATAAGCTAGTTCAGCGTCTAGGCGGCGCTGAGGCATTCGGTCCGATCCTGCAAGGCCTCGCTGCTCCTGTGAACGATCTTTCCCGTGGTTGCGTTGCGCAAGGCATCGTTGGCGTCGTCGCTATCACCTGCGTGCAAGCACAGACCATGTAGAGAGTCTGAAGATATCGATCGGCTAGCGAGCAAGCGTCGCAACCAGCCAATCAAGGAATTCAGCCCGAGGATCCGCCCCGCTCTTCATAGCGAGTTCGGTTTCTTGGGCTGTTTTTAATGCCCCGACAAGTTGCGTCATAGAATAGCGCGCCGCCTGCTTGTTGAGCGTCTTGAGCCGCCATGGCGGCATCTTCATGATCGAAGCCACATCCCCAACACCGCGCGCATTAAGCGCGCGAACACTGATCAGATCGCGCGCACGGGACACGCAAAGCGCAAGCAGCTGGTGGGGCGAAGTCTTCTCCATGCGATTGTAAAGATAGATACAACGCGAAAGATTCTTCATACCGAACGCATCGAGGAATTCCCAAGGTTTGATCTCGGCCGTATGTGCGACGAGCGCAATGACCTCGTTCTGATTCACTGGATCATCACCACGATGCGCAAGGGCGAGCTTCTTGATCTCATTATCGAGCGTGACCGTGTTCGTACCAGCAAGATCGATAAGAGATGCCGCAGCTCCTTCGGTGAAGGTGACTCCATGCGTAATGGCCATCGAGCGCACTGCAGCATTCAGATCTTTTGCCTGAAAAGGCGCGCAATCGATATAGGCTGTCTTGCCATATGCCCCTACCGCCTTGTAGAGACGCGTGTTCTTTGCGAGCTTTACCGCAACGAGTGCGAGCACTGTGGTGGACGAGGGAGCTGCAAGATAGTCAATGATCGCTTCCATATCGGCTTTGCGAAGCTTCTCAACATGATCGACTTGGACTAAACGAACCTCGCTCGCAAACGGCAGCGTATTCGCTGCAGCGACGATCTCTTCACCAGTTGCTTTCTCGCCATTGAATACATCGGCGTTAAAGGACAGATCGCCATAGGACGAGATGCGTTTGCGCAAACGCTTGATGACCGTCTCTCGTTTGAGCTCGTCTTCGCCACTGATGAGATAAACCGGGAGCAAGGATTTGTCATTCGTGTTAGCCATACTGGTATTGTAGCGTACTACGCGACTGCTCGATCGCTCGTGAGCTCCATCGCATCCAAAGTGAAGGTGCAGACCACATTGCCACAAAGATCACTGCGATAGATCTGCGAACCGACCGCCTCGAGATTCGAAAGGGTCTCTTGCGTTGGGTGACCATACGTATTCTTCCCAACACCGATCAGCGAGACCTTCGGGGCAAGCGTTTCGGCAAGCTCGGGCGTAAGTGCCTTACGTGACCCATGATGTCCGACCTTATACAGATCGACCTTCTCGAGCAAATGCTCATCATCAAGCCCCTCAAGCACCTCCGCTTCAGCGTCTCCGCAAAAGAATGCATTCCAATCAGGGCTACCATCTCGATCGCAATCAATACGTGCATAAAAGCAGATACTGTCCTCATTACCGCCCTCATGCTCGATACTGCAAGGCGCAACGATATCGAATGTGAAGGCGCCGAATCGAAGGTGGTCTCCTGTTCTTACTTCCACAACGCGATCCGCTCCCATCATCCCTCTTGTCTGAGCAACGAAGAGCTCCACCTTCTCATCTTCAACCTCATCGAGTCCCTCAGCGATCACTACCTTATCCACACCTACCACACCACTAAGCTCGCTCAGATTACCGCAATGATCATCATCAGGATGCGTGATGATGACCGCATCGATATGCGTGATCCCGCTTCGAGCAAGCGCTGAATAGAACATCTCGGTTTCATTTCCTGTATCAACAAGGACCGTCTTACCTTCGCTCATGAAAGCAAAACTATCCCCTTGCCCCACATCGAGCATCACGATCCGATCCCCTCTCGACGATACGGAGAATCCGACAACGACGAGTGCTCCAACAAGGATCGCGACCGTAATACCTGCAATTCTTTTTGCCCTGAATCGCTGAATGTTCGCATAGCGCTCGGGCGCATCGCGTCCTTGCATGGACAAGATGGTCTTGCGCTTACGAGGCGTCGGCCACCACAACCACACGACGATCGCACTTGCCAGAGAGGCCGGAAGCGCAACAGTAATACCAATCGACACAGGGATCGAGGCACCAGGGATCACTTCGATGAATCCAAAGAATACGATGAGGCCTTTCGTAAGCAAGCCAAGGATCTCGAGCAGGAAGGGAGCGACCGAGCTGAAGAGCAGTGCTGCAAAACCGAACATCAGCAGCACTGTCAGATAAGGAGTAGCAACGAGATTCGCAAGCGGCGAAAGCAAAGGTACCAAAGAGAATCGCGCAGCACTGATCGGAAGCGAGAAGATGAGCGCTGAAAGCGTCATACTGATCGATTCACGAACAAACTCGGGCATCTTCGGCGTGAGGCTCGCAAACCACTCGACAAAGAGCGGCATGAACAACACGATACCAAACGTTGCAGCTACTGAGAGCTGATAGGAGAGCTGATAGACCACCGAAGGATCGAGCACCATCAATGCGATCGTCGTGATGCCAAGGGCGGGGAGCGACGAGGATTTTCGTTTAGCCATGAGTGCGAAGAGTGCTATGGTGCTCATCAATGCAGCGCGAATGCATGACACGGGAAACCCTACCAGAATAAGATATATCACCAAGAACGCTGTCTGGAACGCAACGTTAATGCGCACAGAAGCGTGCAAGGCACGCAAGAGAAGAGAGACAAAACCTACCACGATGACCAGATGGGCGCCTGATACGGCTACTAGATGAGCAAGGCCCGCCACCTTGATGCCATGATAAAAGCTCGCATCAAAAAGGTTACTGCGCTCACCCAGTAAGATCGCACGCAAAAGTGTCTGCTCGTCGCTTCCTGAACCGAGTATGTTCAACAAACGCTTGCGCAATTGATAGATTGGACTAAGCCATGTCGGATTCTCTTCAACCTGGAAAGCCTTGATGCTAGCAGAGAACGCGATCCCTTTCTGATCGTAATACGCAAGATACTCTTCTGCAGGAACACTCAAACGCGTCTCAGCTTGAATCAAATCGCCAGCATAAAGCTGATCTTCGGTCTCTATGAAGAGCAGCGCTTCTTGTCCACTGTATGTTCCCCCATCGATGACTGCTTGTGCCTGAGATCCATAGAGCGTCCGAGTTGAATCGCTATTCAAGACGAAGCGATAACATTCGGAGCCCTCCGGCACTCCTACGCGCTCTTTCGCGAACAACGAAAGCTGTACGCACCCCAGAGCAAGACCGGCGATGACGAAGAACGCAGCACCATACACGATGACATGCTTGGACCTAAGCACCATGACAAGAGCCACGAGCAAAGCAAACACTATTATGCCGATCGCAACATGCACGCCATCAGTATCGAGAATGCCCATAGTTGGCCTGCTCAAGAATATGCCAACCGCACAAGCAAGCGCGAGTATACAAGGAGCAGGAAAAGAGGGTCTGCTCGCTTGGAGCGATCGCTTTCGAAGACGGTTCGTACGCATGGAGCTAGACCGTGATCGAATCTTTTATCGCTTCATATTTCTTATCGCCAATGCCCGAGACACGAGTGATATCCTTCTTCGTCTTGAAAGGGCCGTTCTTCTCTCGATCTGCAATGATCTTCTGTGCAGTCGCCTCCCCGATACCAGAAAGGCTGGTGAGCGTTACAGCATCTGCAGTATTGATGTTCACTAGATCTATCGATGTAGCACCAGCAGAAGCTATCGCTGAAGAGGCGGTGGCTGCAGAAGCAGATGAGGCATTCTTCGAAGCCACGACGATCTGTTCACCATCTGCAAGCACGCGAGCAAGATTAATCAGCGGTCATGCCGCCTGCCGCCTCGATCGCATCCTTGATGCGAGCCCCTTCAGGCACTTCATACAATCCAGGGGTAACGACCTCCCCTACCACATGCACCGAGAGCGTTATAGACTCCGTAGAAGACGCTATTCCCTTCTCTGCGCTTTCAGCCTCAGGGGTTTGTGCTGTCTCGATCTGAAGGTCTTCTGTGTTGGCATCCTTTTCCCAAGAGCTTTGGTTCGAGCCCTCGATGAGGTGCGTATCGCCGGCTCCGAGCTGCCAAAGCCCCTGGAAAAGGATGAAGAGGACGACCGCGCACAGGATGACAAGCCCAATGCGCAGTGGCGCGGGCATATCGCGCAAGTGTAGCTTCGATTTTAGGCTATCAACATCATCGACAAATGACACGGTACGACCTCCTTGCTATAAAGCATAGAAGCCGTATCTTATATATCTTTGAACTTTATCTGAACATTTTTCAGCAGCGAGCTGTTATTTTTTTTGAAATCCGCTGATAGGAAGGGCAGCGATAATCATGCACTTCAAGATTACCCATGATCTCTTCGATCCATGCATCGATCGGTAGTTCTTCTTCTACCTTCAACACCACGGGTAATTTCGCATGGGTCTCGGGATTGCGCGGCATATAGAGCGTGCAGCAGTCGGGAGCGTCTTGCGAAGAAATCTCGAACGTACCGATGCGCTGTGCCTCTGCGATGATCTCGACTTTATCAGAGCCGATGAGCGGGCGCAGCACAGGAAGCGAAACCGCAGCGTTCGTGCATTGGATGTTATCGAGCGTCTGCGAAGCGACCTGACCAAGGCTCTCGCCGGTCACAAGCGCTTTGGCGCCCTCAAGCTCTGCAATGCGCTGTGCGATGGTATACATGAAACGTCGATAGAGCACGATACGAAGTGAAGCAGGGGCAGATTCTGCGATCCTGCGCTGATAATCACCAATCGGCACGATATAGAGGCGCGCGAAACAACCCGTGCGCTCGAGAACATGCGCGATATCATCGACCAAGAACTCGCTTGTATCTAGCGTCTCTGGTCTTCCTGAAAAATGAACACCGATCGGTACTGCACCACGTCGGGCGATCCGCCAAGTAGCAACAGGCGAATCGATGCCTGACGACATGAGCGTGACCACCTTTCCTGCGCTCCCCACTGGCAGGCCGCCCACGCCCACCACGCTGTGCGCATAGATATAGCAATGCCCCTCGATCACTTCAACACGTACTTCTATATCTGGATTCTTCATCAGGACCTTCTTGTCCTGAAAAGCACGGCAAAGCGCAGCGCCGACCAACTGGTTGAGCTGCATAGAGTCGATCTCAAAGTCAGTATGATTGCGTCGAGCCTGCACCTTGAATGTTTCGAACGATGGAACATCAGCGAGCGCCTGGATAGCGGTCTCGTACATCACCTCAAGGTCCTGCTCGCAGCGATAGCCGCACGAAACACGCGCGACTCCCGGAATCCCCGCGACCAGATCGACCAGCTCACAGGATTGTTCATAAGTCGCACCTACATCCTCGAACAGGCAGATTCGACCCGAAATGCGCTTGATGCGGGCGATGGGTGCATCGCCGAGCACCGCCTTGATATTAGTGACCAGCTGTTTTTCAAAATGAGAGCGATTCTTTCCCTTGAGACCGATCTCATGATAATGAACCAAGCATACCCGCTGTAAGGACATGACGACCCTTTCGCTCGTTTGAGAAGGTGACAATAAAAAAGCTTGGGTATGGCACGACGCCAGAGCCCAAGCTTACCAATGACCTGTGATCGCGTTTAGTGGTTATGCGCGTCGATCGAATCTTCCGTATAGGAAACATCGCCACTCGCGATCTCGTCAAATGCGAGAGAGAGCGGACGACGATTCGCTGCACGTGCGATATCGACTGCGGTCTGCAGCTGGATAGCACGATTGCGCTGTCCACGCATCATCTCGTTGATATCCTGCGCACGCTTCGACGCGATGGCGCACAGCAAGAAACGGTCGTTGTCGGTTTCGTTCAGCAGAACGTCGATCTTTGGTTCAATGATACTCATCTGTTCCCTCTATTGTTCGTTACAGCTTCTAATATAAGCTTCGAGTTGCGCATAAGCATCCTCGATGTCTTCATTCACCAGCTGAACATCATACTCCATTTTTGCAGAAAGCTCCAGAGAAGCAGCGTTAAGGCGCTTGTTTATCTGCTCTTCGGTCTCGGTATTACGACCACGCAACCTGCGCTCAAGTTCCTCAAGCGATGGAGGTTCGATGAAAATATAATGCGCGTCAGGCATGATATTCTTCACCTGACGCGCACCTTGAACATCTATTTCCAGTATGACCTGTTCGCCAAGAGCGATATGTTCATCGATGTATTTCTTGAGCGTTCCATAGTGCTTTCCGTGTACGAGCGCATGCTCGATAAATCCACCATCAGCCAAGACACGCTCGAATTCCTCTTCTGAGAGAAAGTAGTAATCGATACCATCTTTCTCGCCAGGACGAGGATCGCGAGTAGTTGCCGAGACAGAAACCCAGATACCAGGAAAACGTTGCGTGAGCAAAGAGATGAGCGTTCCCTTGCCAGCACCCGAAGGCCCCGATATAACAAAGAGGTTTCCTTGAGGCATGACTACGCGAAACGCTCGATAAGAGCCTGCCTCTGGCGCTCGCCAAGACCCTTCAAGCGACGAGATTCAGCAATCTCGAGCTCTGCCATAGCCTTCTCCGCTTTCGTCTTGCCATAGCCTGGCAAGGTTTCGATCAGAGCAGAGACCTTCATACGGCCAATGATAGGATCGTCACGCATATCGAGAACCTGCTCAAGCGTGAGGGAGCCTTGCTTCAATTTCTCGCGGACCTCTGCGCGCTTTGCGCGAGCGATCTTAGCCTTCTCGAGAGCTGCTTGCCGTTCTTCAGGGGTAAGCTGTGGTACGGGCATCTTCATTCTCCTTTATTCTTGTTCAGACGAACAGTGCTACACAGGAAAGAATACCGTTCTTCCTT
>CABRGJ010000005.1 GCA_902470405.1 uncultured Eggerthella sp. | reverse complement strand
TCCATGAGCTTACGCGGAAGATCACGGTCGCGGTACATCAGAAATTCGACTGCTACTTGACCATTGGTATCTATGCGCAAAACACCAAAGGAGAATTCGCAGGTATGAAAGAGGCGCTCAAGAAGGTCGTGCTCGACCATCCCGAAGTGCTGCAAGTGCACGGCTTTTATGTAGATACCGAAACCAAGACGTGCTATTTCGACCTGGTCGTCGACTTTGACCACGATGCAGAAAAAACCTCGAGCGAGGTCATCGCCGCGATGAAACGCCAATATCCGTCATTCTCATTCGCCACCGTACTGGATCACGACATCAGCGACTAACACCTTCATTTAAGCCGAACTTAACACCTATGAAAAAGATCCTGATGGATAGGCTGCCCAAAGACGCCCCCTGAAGAGCTGCGCTCTCTTGTTGGAAGATCGCACATTTACGACAGCTCCTGTTCCCCTGAGGCAAAAGTCTATTTCATCGACAGAGACAAAACAGCTCGTCTGTTGCAAGACCATGTCACGATCTACACGGAGAAGGAAAGCCTCTTGCCCGACTTCGAACCACCCGCTGATAGAATGAAATCGAACGAGTATTTCAAACAAAGGAACCACCGTGAGCGAAATCATCTGTCCCCATTGCAAGACCCCTTTCACTGTTGACGAAAGCGGATATGCCGCCATCTTGAGCCAAGTGCGCGACCAAGAATTGCAGCGCGAAGTGAACGCACGTGTGACCATGCTCGAAGATGCACGCGAAAAAGAGGTCGCACTAGCAGTATCTGAGGCAAAGGCCGAGCTGGAAAAACAGCTCGAGACAACACGAGCTCAGCTATCTGCCACACGAACCGAAGCCGAAACAGCA
Organism: uncultured Eggerthella sp.; assembly: GCA_902470405.1. Classification (GTDB taxonomy): domain Bacteria; phylum Actinomycetota; class Coriobacteriia; order Coriobacteriales; family Eggerthellaceae; genus Anaerotardibacter. The sequence continues at coordinate 10,795 of CABRGJ010000005.1, read as the reverse complement.
AAGCGGCTTGCCGTATCAGATGCGGTAGCGGCCGAAGTCGAGCGTTTGCGTGCAGTAGAGAAAGAACGTGATTCCCTGGCGCAACAACTAGAGATGCAACGCCAACAGGCTTCCATGGAAACGCAGCTTGCCGTTTCAAAAGTGGAGGCTGCCGCAAAAGACACACAAACCTCCATCGAGCGCGAACGCGACGAACTACGCGCACAGGTTGCACGAGATGCTGAAACGCTCACGCGCGTCGAAGCTGAACACAAGGCCGCACTTGCCGAAAAGCTCGCTGCGAAGGACGAGCTCATCGCCGATCGCGACCGCGAGATCGAACGCATCCGCGACATGAAGGCGAAGCTCTCCACCAAGATGCTCGGTGAAAGCCTAGAGGTTCACTGCGAAACTGAGTTCAACCGTTTGCGCGCTACCGCGTTTCCTCGCGCCTACTTCGAGAAGGACAATGAAGTGGTCGAGGGCACGAAGGGCGATTTTGTCTTTCGTGATTTCGACGATGCGGGCAATGAAGTCGTTTCCATCATGTTCGAGATGAAGAACGAAGCGGATGACTCAGTAAGCCGCAAGAAGAACGAAGACCACTTCAAGAAGCTCGATTCCGACCGTAAGAAGAAGGGCTGCGAATATGCTGTGCTCGTCTCCTTGCTCGAACCTGAAAGCGAACTCTACAACGCAGGTATCGTCGATGTCTCTTGGAAATACGAGAAGATGTACGTCATCCGCCCTCAGTTCTTCATCCCGCTCATCACGCTCTTGCGCAATGCTGCGCTCTCTTCACTGGAGTATCGAAAAGAATTAGCGCTGGTAAAACAGCAGAATATCGACGTGACGAACTTCGAGGATCAGCTCGCGGATTTCAAGGATAAGTTCGGACGCAATTACCGCATTGCGAGCGATAAGTTCCAGAAAGCCATCGAGGAGATCGATAAGTCCATCAGCCACCTGCAGAAGATCAAAGACAACCTGATCGGCAGCGAAAACCAATTGCGCCTGGCAAACGATAAGGCCGAAGACCTCACCATCAAGCGTCTCACCCGCAAGAATCCCACCATGAAAGCGCTATTCGACGTGGCGCGAAAAGAACAAGGTGGCAACGATACCGAAGTGAGCGATGTCGAGTTTTTGAGTGAAGAATAAAACGATCCGTAAGACAGCAATGTTAAAGTAGAATCAGTATTTCCCTTCTTACAAGCAGGAGGAATCATGAATTCTCTTCGCCATCTGCCAAGCGTCAAGCTACCCACATTATCGAGGAACCCAAAGCGCTCTCTCGACCTTGCTCACCTCGTATTCGCAAGCCTGTGGCTCGGTGGTTTTATGATCATGTTCTGCTTCTCGCTCATGATGACAAGCGGCTCGATCGATGAAGCTTTCGGTGCTGCTACTATCGCCCTGGTGAAAGACCTTGTCACCATCTGCATCCCAGCTCTTATGATCACCGGCCTTATTTATAGCCTGTTCACAAAGTGGGGTTTCAAGAAGCATGGCTGGATCATCGCAAAATGGGTGCTCTCTATCGCCGTCGTCGCCTGCACAGCGCTCGTTCCTGCAAAACCAGCCTGTCTCGCAGGCGTTATTGCCGGAATGCTCGTCCTTTTCGCAATCTCGGTATTCAAACCGCGCAAGAAGGCTAAAATAACAGCTGCCCATTAGACTCATTCATCTCTCGTCCCTTTGGGACTGCAGAAGGCGATGCTGTGAACGATACGCTATCCGTAACTGATCTGACCTGGATCCCTATCGCAGGGATCGTCTCGCTCGTTGTGCTCCTGGCACTTGGTCTTGTCGTGGTATGGCGCAACGAATCGCAAGGTCTTTCAAGAAAGATCCTGCGCACTGTCTCCACTACGATATGGACGGCACTGTTCATTATCATCGAAGCTGCATTGATCCTCTTCTCAAACGATGGCGCGATAACAGGCTCAGTACCTCTTTTCGGCATGGCTGCCGCATCGAGCGCGCTCGCGGGAATCACTGCGATCACCGCAAAGACAAGGTCATTTACAAAAGAACATCGCCGAAATGCACCGAGCATTACCTCGCTCGACAAGACAGACCAAGACATCGATCCCTCCTCCAAGGCGACCAACATAATGAAGAAGGCCTTTCGCATCATCGCTTGCTGGCTCATCCCCTTCTTCGCCATCGCGCCTATAACGCTGATCTGCTTTGTCTGTTTGGAGCTTCCTTCCAATCCGCACTTTCTTTCGATTGACGACATCTATCTCACGAGCGAATTGACCATTATTGCTGGATTCGTTGCAGGATGCTGGCTCATATTCCAACGCAAGCCGATCGGCTTTGCGATCCCTATCATCGTTTCGTTCGTATATGGTATGTGCGAATTCTTCGTAGAAGCATTCAAAGCCGCCGCCATCATGCCAGGCGATCTGCGCAGCATGGGAACTGGTTTGAACGTTGCGGGTGGCTACGATTACGAACTCACGAGTGGGATACTCTTCTGCCTCGTGCTCGCCACCGTCATCATCGCTGCCGTGATGCTCATCCGCGATCCCTTGGCTCATTTCCTTGCTAAAAATACTGTTCACACAACGAATACGGACAGCGAAGTACAAGACGACGTGCTTGCCAAACAAGCGCGGCGAAAGGAAAGCTTCCTGTATCTCGGCAAGAACGCAATCGCACTCGTGATCTCGGTGCTGCTCGGCGCTTATGTCATATGGGCACCCGTCGATCAGGCTCTCAAGGTCGACTGGGAAGAAGAAGGGGTCGTCTTCGATTATTGGCAAACACAAAACAGTATCGACGATTTCGGCATCATCCCCTCGTTCATCGCTGCACTCCAGCTCGAACAGCTCGAGCCACCTGCAGGCTACACGACCGAAAGAGCCGAGAAGCTCCAAGCGGGCATGGCCGGTCTCTATGATCAATATGTCGCAAGCGCTCCTGAACGAGCAGCCGCAGAAGAGCAGTTCGACCAGACTAAGCCGAACGTCATCTTGATCATGAACGAGTCCTTCGCCGATCTTTCCTCTTTAGGCGGTCTAGGAGTCGGCTATTCGGGTCCTGAATACCTCCACACCATGGATGCGATCGCGAAAGGCAAAACAAGCGTTTCGGTCTACGGCGGCGGTACATGCAATTCAGAATTCGAGTCACTGACCAGCATCTCGCTGGGATACGTCGCGGGCGGCATCGACCCCTACGCGATCTACGATCTATCCAACATCGATACCATCCCAAAGGAATTCAAAGCGCTCGGCTACCGCACTACCGCGATCCACCCAGAAGACCCAAACAATTGGGGACGAAATCAGGTCTATCCTGCTATTGGGATCGATACCTTCATCTCTCACGACAGCTTCACAGACGCTGAAACGAGTCGCGGTCACACTACTGACAAAGCAACGTACGAGATGGTGATCGAGCAACTGAAAAGCTCGGATGACCCGCAATTCATCTTCGATCTGACCATGCAAGGCCACGGAGGTTACGAAACGGGACTGATCCCCGAAGAGGACAACTTTGGCTATGATTTCAATGGCATTGTCGATGAGAATGCCGGAGCAGCAACCAACGAATACCTCTCCTCCGTGAGACTGAGCGATCAGGATCTGGAATACCTCATCACTGAACTCGAGCAACTCGATGAGCCGGTCGTAGTCGCATTCTTTGGCGACCATCATCCTGGATTCTCATGGTGGTTCCAGGAGCGGTTTGCTGACACCTCGACCGAGATCGCAGCCCAAGAAGCCATGTATCAGACCGACTACTTCATATGGGCGAACTACGACATCGCAGGAACTGGCTGGAACGGCAATAAGACCGAATCTACCTATACGGGTTTGATGGCGCCCGCATCGCTCATGAGCTGGACCATGTCTCTGATCGGTGCACCGCTCACGGATTATCAAAAGGCAGATTACGTGAGTCGTTGGTGGATCGAGTCGAACAATTTATTCGGCTACCTAAATACTGCTTCAGAAGAATGGTTGCCCGTAAGCGAGGCACAGGCAGTCGCTGCACAAGACGATATCTACGAACAAGGCATGGCACCAAGCCACAGCTGAGCTTGGTCACATACCCGAACCAGGCGAACTGCTCGAGGCAATGCCTGTTTCGTCGTCCAATGGCGAAACGACAGATAAGAACGAAGAGGCGAGCGAGCGAGCTCCTACAGATGAAGGAGATGAAACGATCGCTCCCGAAAAAGGCACGGTCGCCTATCAAGATGCCGTAATGGACAATGTCATGCGCTGGCTCGCACATTTGAATTTTTCAGAACGCCTTCGCTAACCAGCCTTTTCACGCTCTGAAAGAATGGGGCGATCATTTCTTCGCGCCGCGGACCGCTTTCACATAGACGAAGCTTATGATGAACGCGCCGATCAACAAGCCGATCGCGATGAGCGCAGTAAGATCGAAAGCCGCACCATACGCTGCTGCCTTCGCAGTTCCACTTGCCATAAGATGATCGACCTGTCCCGACATCATACCGACGAATAATGCCGAGCTGACCGATCCCGCAATTTGGACGAGCGTCGAATGAATCGCCGATCCGTTCGAAGATATCTTGCGCGGCAGCGCCTCAAGATCGACGCTCTTTATAGCCGGATAGACGATACCGATCCCGCCATACGAGATCGCAACGCATATCAAGAAGAAGGGCAAGATCTCAAGATGCCCCGCAAGCGCCATGAAGCAATAACCTGCCACTACAATACCAAGACCAACAGGCGCGAGAGGCCAAATGCCGCGCTTTCCCAGTATCTTGCCGCTCACGAAGCATAGGCCCGCATAGCAGAGGATCGGCAACACCAACATCAGACCAGCTTGATAGGGAGTATAACCCTGCGCACCTTCCAGATAGAGCGGTGCGAGCAAGCTCAAATAGAGCGATGCCATATAAGCCAACATGATGAGCACTTCGCCCAACGAAAAGACCTTCACCTTGAAAGCACCCAGGTCGAGCAGGGGATGCTCAATGCAACGTTGGCGCCAGATGAAGAATCCTATGAAGATGATGCCGCCCAGCATAGCTGCAACAGAAGGAAGCACATTATGCGTCACTTCGTTCAGGCCCGACATAAAAAGTCCCAGTGCAGCAAAGCTGAGTCCGATGCTGAGTGCATCGATCGGCCTGTTTTCTCGAGGATAGAGATTATGTAAGAATAGGAGTCCAGCAACGAGCAACACTGCAGCCATGGCAACGAGAATAAGAAAAAGCGCTCGCAAGCCAAATGTATCGATCACGAAGCCAGATACAGGTGGCGCGAAGGCCAGACCGATGCCGATGATGCCGCTGTTCATCGAAAGCAGCATGCCGGCTTTCCCTTCTGGCGCGAGCGTCAGCAATGCCTCGTTCACCAACGGAAAGAAAAGGCCCGTCGTAATAGCTTGGATCAAACGCGCAACGACCATACTGGGAAAATCCCATGCGATAAAGCCCAAGGTGGATCCGATCAACGCACAGACGAATCCAAAAGTCATCACTTTGCGCATGCCGAAGCGTTTCAGTAATGAGGCAGCCATGGTGATGGCGACCGCAGCCACGATCGCATAACCGAGCACCACCCAATTCGCTTCCGAAAGGCGCACGGAAAAGTCTGTTGCAACCTTGTCGAGCGCGACATTCATCATGGATTGCATGAACGAAGCGAGCAGCGCGCTACCAAACAGGACGGCGATCATCGCCCAGCGTTTGCTGCCTGTTGGTGGCACTGGCGCAACAGACTTGGCCACCATGCTGCTAGTCTGCATGACCCTCCCCCTTCACTCCGATCACTGCCACTGTTTACCGTAACACCGCTTATGCGAAACGAGCGAAGCTGACCGCAGCATGTAAGCCAAACGTTGCCCACATGAAACACGAGCGACCATATTTATCCCGTCGATGTATTCGCTCAACGGTCATTTCTGTGGTTGATCTCCCGCTCATCTCGCTCGTTGTCGCCTAAACGTTTCCACTTCGTCATTGGACTTCATCTTCGCAAATCCGTATCATAAGAATATGAACACGTTCACTTTTGCTGAAAGAGGCCGTAATGGAAGCTCAGGAAACTCAAGAGAAGACGAGCAAAGAGCTCCTCAAAGAATTCACCGCTCGAGTCTATGAAGAGATCCGAGAAGCGAAAGCAGCCGGTCAACCTATTGGTTGGTCGACCTCGAACTTTCCGAAAGAGATCTGCGAGACGTTCGGACTCAAGATCATGTATCCCGAAAACCATGCTGCAGCCGTTGCAGCAAAGCGCGGCGCTATCGATTTCTGCGAGAAAGCTGAGTCGATGGGATATTCTGGTGACCTGTGTTCCTATGCACGCATTTCGCTAGGTTTCTTGCATCGTGACGAGGAATTTGGACATGGTCTTGACGTGCCCGCTCCCGACTTTCTTTGCGTCGCGAACAATATCTGCACGACCGTCATCAAGTGGTATGAGAATCTTGCACGTGAACTCGACATTCCGCTCATCCTTTTCGATGTGCCTTACAACACCGATGCAGATTTCGCACCGAATAAGACCCGATACATGCGTGCTCAATTACAAGGCATCATCGAGCAATTTGAAGCCATCACACAAACCAAATTCGATTATGCGAAGTTCCATGAGGTCATCGCACGTTCGAGTTACAACTCCTCGCTCTTCAAAAAGGCGCTCGACCTTATCGGCTCGACAAAGCCAGCACCTGCGAACGGATTTGACGGATACAATTTCATGGCACTCATGATCGTGGCACGTGCTCGGCCCGAAACAACGGTCATATTCGAAAAATTCATCGGGGAAATGAACGAGCGCATCGCTCGCGGTGAAACGACATTCAAGGGCGAAGAGAGATATCGCATCCTCTATGACGGCATCACCTGCTGGCCGTATTTGAGTTACACCTCCCATTTCCTTTCCGACCATGGCGTCAACACGGTCGCAAGCGTCTATACCGACGAATACACTTCGCAATGGACTGACCTTGATTCGCTCGTGAATGCTTATGCCAGCACGAATAATGCTCAAGGTATCGAGATGGCGCTCAAACGACGCAACCGTATGCTTGATGAATACCAATGCGACGGCATCTTATGCAATGTTGCACGCAGCTGCAAGCCCTGGATCGGACTCATGTTCGAGATCGAACGTCAGCTTGCTGATGAGCGCGGCATCCCATACTCAATGTTCGATGGCGATCAGGCTGATCCGCGTGTCTTCTCGAAAGCACAATATGAAACACGGGTTCAAGGCCTTGTCGAGATCATGGAAGAAAACGCTAGCGCTCCTGCTTGATCTGTCAGCACGAACAACATCCTTTCCTTGATCGACCTGTCGTTCCTGTTTCCAAACGCAGAAGACCAAGCGATGGTCGGCATCCTGTAAAGACGAGCACAAGCTTGCCTTTCCTTCTTCTCCCGCCAAAAGTTTCTTGACAATTTATCGATCCGTCTTATATTAATTCCTATAAGTTTACTAGGAATTAATATAAGACAAGAAGGCGATCGTCTCATGAAACAGATATACCTTGATCACGCATCGACAACCCCTGTCCATACAGAGGTTTTGGAAGCGATGTTGCCCTACTTTGCCGAGGAATTCGGGAACCCCTCCTCCATCTATCCCCTTGGCCAGAACGCCTCCGACGCGATTGCCGAAGCGCGTGAAACGCCCGCAGCTCTTATTGGCGCAAAGCCGCAGGAGATCTTCTTCACAAGCGGTGGAACCGAATCCGACAACTGGGCTCTCAAAGGCTTCATGCATGCAAATGCCTCTAGAGGTAATCACCTCATCACCAGCGCGATCGAACATCATGCAGTACTCCATACCTGCGAGGCGCTTGAGCATGAAGGCTTCGAAGTCACCTATCTGCCCGTCGATGAACACGGACTGGTTAGTGTTGAAGCCTTCAGAGCCGCTATTCGCTCTGATACTATCCTTGCCTCGATCATGTTCGCGAACAACGAGATCGGCACTATTGAACCGATCGCCGAGCTTGCGAGTGCGGCTCATGAAGCGAACATCGCCTTCCATACCGATGCGGTCCAAGCGTTCGGCCATGAGCCGATCGATGTAAATGAGCTGGGCATCGACCTCCTCTCGGCTTCATCCCATAAGATCTATGGGCCCAAAGGTGTCGGGTTGCTCTACGTGCGAAAAGGCATAAAGCTACAGAATCTCTTGGATGGCGGTCAGCAGGAACGCGGCAAGCGCGGTTCGACCGAGAACGTGCCAGGAATCATCGGATTTGCAAAAGCTGCTGAGCTCGCACAAGCAAATCTTCTGCCTGAGCGCGAGCGCCAACGTGCGCTGCGCGACCATGCCATCAAGCGCATCCTTGCCGAGATTCCTGATGCGAAACTGAACGGATCGTGGGAAGATCGCCTCGCTAACAATGTGAACTTCTCCTTTGAATTCATTGAGGGCGAGGGCATGCTCTTGCAGCTAGCCGCACGAGGCATTTGCGTCTCTTCGGGATCGGCTTGCACCTCTGGCTCACTCGATCCAAGCCATGTGCTGCTCGCGATCGGTCTTCCTCACGAGATCGCACACGGCTCCTTACGTCTGACTGTCGGAAAATCCACCACGCAAGAAGACATCGATTTCACCGTTGATTCATTGAAGAACACGCTCGAGAACCTCCGCATGATGAGCCCACTCTATGAAGATTACAAACGGGGCAAAGTCGATTCTGTCATCAAGCGCTTTGCGGCAGATGGCTTCCCGTATACGAATTAACTCCTATTAACTCCCGAGAAGAAGGAGATAACGATCATGGCAATGAATTATTCAGAGAAAGTGATGGATCACTTCACCAATCCACGCAACGTCGGAGAGATCGAAGATGCAAGCGGCTGCGGGACCGTAGGCAACGCGGTATGCGGTGACATCATGCGCGTCTATCTCGACATCGACGAGAACAACGTCATCCAGGATGCAAAATTCAAAACCTTTGGTTGCGGCGCCGCTATCGCAACAAGCTCGATGGCGACTGTACTTGTAAAGGGCAAAACAGTCCAGAAAGCGCTTGAGGTCACGAACAAAGCAGTGATGGAGGCACTCGATGGATTGCCTCCTGTGAAAGTTCACTGTTCGCTTCTTGCCGAAGAGGCGATCCATGCAGCACTGTGGGATTACGCAGAAAAAAACGGCCTTAAGATCGAAGGGCTTGAAAAACCTGTCGATGATATCTCAGAGCATCACCACTAATTTCTTTCGGAACGGGGTCAACTGATCCTTCTCTCTTCGAGGACAATGACCCCGATCTGATCCATCTCAACACCCTGATCCGCAAGATCGGTCTTGAACGTTTCGAGCGGCGGCTCTTCACCCATACCTGCGATCGTCACGGTCAGATCATCGTTTTGGATCTTAATATCGCTCAGTTCATAGTCGCTTCCTGCAAGCCATTCATGCGCAATATCGTGAACCTTGCGCTGATCGTCATTGTCTTTCACGATGCTCGCACTAGTGAGCACGAGAGGAATGCTAATGATGATAAGTCCGACTACCACCGATGCATACCATGCTATACGGCTCTTCTTCTCGCTTTTCGTGCGCTCTTTCGTCGCAACACCAAGCGCGAGAAAGATGATGAGACATGCGATCTGGATCGCAAAGTAATTCGTCATGAAAAGAAGAAACGCTCCGAGCGCGCCTTGCCAATCGCACGCATACAACGCCACCCCCACAACACTAAGCGGCGGCATCAGCGATACTGCGATCGCAACACCAGGGATTGCAGTCGGAATATCCTCGCGCACAAGCGCAATAGCTGCGATGATACCTGAAGCAAAAGCGACCACCAGATCAATAAGCCCTGGTGAGGTTCTCGTATTAACCTGAGCGTTAGATGCAAGATCTATTGGGACAGGAATGAAAGCAACAACGATCAATGAAGTGCCGACCCCGACCACGATCGCCGCTAGGGTCATGAGGAGCGTGCGCAGCGTAGCGAGCTTGTCACCACGCATTGCCGCGAGCATCGAACCGATAATGGGCGACATGATAGGAGAGATGAGCATTGCACCGATAACGACCGCGCTTGAGTTTGCGGCGATACCGGCTGTTGCAATGATCGCCGAGATGACAAGTGACCAAAAATATGACGAATAAGCAGCGCCATCATTAAGCGCAACATACGTTGAACGTTCTGCCTCTTCAACATCATCGATCGAGACGGGTCCTCCTGCGATCAGTCTTTCAAATACGCCTCTCACAACATTTCTCCCTCGTTAGTTCGACTCATCATCCTAGCTGAACAACTTTGATATGAGTCGTTCTTTCGTTTGATTTACGCACGCTTCTTAGTCTACAGGTTCGCGCCGCTCCGTTCATGCTCCTTGCTGCCGACAAAATCGAATCACTGGTGGTGGAAAGAAGATAAAACGGCTATTGTGGGGTGATATGGTCTTGATAGGATGCGAACCGTGAGTCGAACGTTTTTGAATTCTCTATTGGTCTTCATTGCTGGAGCGAGCTATGGTCTCATCGTTCCTGTCATCAAAGGCGCTGGCGAGATAGGTATTTTCCCAAGTACGTTCCTTCCGCTGCAATATCTTGTTGCATTCCTTGCCTGCCTTGCCGTCATGTTCATACGCCGTATGCGATGGGGCTCTCCAAAACGATTGCTCCCTTTGGCTCTTTTGGGTTTCTGCACTGGCGGAACTTCGATCTGCTATTATTCCGCGGTCACCCTGCTCCCCTCTTCTGCAGCACTTACGTTGCTCTTCCAATACATCTGGATAAGCGTCCTTATCGAATGCCTCCATAAGAAAGCGCTTCCCGCACGATCGACGATCATCGCTATCGTGGTGGTGCTCACAGGAACGCTCTTTGCTACTGGGCTTCTT
>CABRGJ010000004.1 GCA_902470405.1 uncultured Eggerthella sp. | reverse complement strand
GTTGACCGCCGAGGAGACCTTCACGAGCGCAGAATCCATATCGGTGCCGTCTTCGAATTCGAGCACGACCATGGAAACATTGTTGGCGCTTTGGGACTGGATCCCCGTCACACCGTTGACCGTCGAGAGCGTGTCCTCCAGCACATCGGTGACCTCAGTCTCTACTTTCTCGGCACTCGCGCCAGGATCGGTCGTAATGACCATTAGATAGGGAATATCCATCTCGGGAAGCAGGTCTGTCTTCATCTTGCTCAAGGAAACGCCACCGAGGATGAGCGCGACGATGACCGCGACGACGATGATGTACGGACGCTTGACGCTGAATTTTGAGAGCATAGGGACACAACACCTTTTTGTGACTGCGTGTCGTTACCGAATGCAAAGTGGTGTTGTATAGCTGCGAATTTTGCTTTCGTAGTTAACGAGCTATGATTCTTTTCATTTTCTTTTTACCATAACTCGCTCACTGCACAGCGAAAGGAAGCTGTTGTGCCTTATTTAAATGGTCGCGTGCGTCATGAGACCCTAGAGAGGCTGATAATTGCTCCAACCACCAACGATGAGCGTTACACCACGAATGACCGCGAACAGCGCGATGAAGATCGCGAGTGTTTCAGGAAAGACGAAGAAGCAGATGCCAACGATCAAGCTCAAGATGGCAGAGGTAAGACCAAGTCCCCACACCGAGCCAAGCGACTTTCGATTCGCGATGATGCCAACGATCTCCACGATGGCATACGCAATGACGAACGAACCGATGAGCCACGGGATAACATAAGCTGTTGCAAATGGATGGATGAGCAGCATCAAGCCAACGATGATGTCGAGAATGCCATAGGCGATATACCAGCCTGAAAGCCCCATCGTCTTATGCTCTCGTACATATGAGACGATGTTCACGATACCAGCGAAGATGAAGCCTGCACCAGCAACGAAGGTGACACTCAAGAGCGTGATGCCAGGATAGAACGCACAGAGCGCACCGAAGAAGATGAGCAGAATGCCCGGAATGATGATCGACCAGTTCTTTTCTGTTTTCTCTTGGGTAGCCATAGCTATCCCCTTTCTCTGAATCTCATCCAACAGTTTAGCGAGAGGCCTTTCGCGCTCCTCGCATCGCTTGAGAAGTTCACGTTTCCGAAAACAAAGCGTTGCTAAAGAGTAATCCCTCTCGAGCGCTCGCGCTATTATAGTAGAGATCGATCGTACGTTTCGAGGGAGGACATATGAGACTCGGTTTCATCGGCTGTGGGAACATGGCAAGGGCCATCATCCAAGGAATCGTCACAAAAGGCGTGGTCGACCCTGAAGAGATACTCGGTTCGAATACCACTCTCGAACGCGCAAAAGAAACGCGCGATAAGCTCGGCATCGAGACTACGACCGATGTTGCACAGGTTGCTGGTCGATCCGACATCGTCTTTCTGTGCGTGAAGCCCCAACAATACGAAAGCGTCATCGCACAGATCAAGGATCACTTGCATGAAAGGCAGATCTTCGTAAGCATCGCGCCAGGCAAGACGCTTGCTTGGCTTAGCAAGCAGATCGCTCGTCCTGTGAAGATCGTGCGCGTCATGCCTAACACTCCTGCCCTTGTCGGCGAAGGGACGACCACGTTCTGCGTGAACGATCTGGTATCTCCTGAGGATGCGAAGATCGTGCGCGAGCTCCTAGAGAGCTTCGGACTTGCCATCGAGCTGAAAGAATCTCTTATGGATGCAGCCAGCGCTGTGGGCGGAAGCGCTCCTGCGTACGTCTACATGTTCATCGAAGCCCTCGCTGATGGCGGCGTTGCCGAAGGTCTTCCTCGTGCTCAAGCGATGCGAATCGCTGCGCAGACCGTGCTCGGCAGCGCAAAGATGGTGCTCGAGACTGATAAGCACCCTGGTCAGCTGAAAGACGAGGTCTGCTCGCCAGGAGGCTCGACCATCGCCGGTGTCGAAGAACTCGAGAATGGCGCATTTCGCGGCACCACGATGAGCGCGATCCAGGCATGCGCAGCAAAGGCTCGCACGCTCTAGACCTGAGCCTCTCCTATGAATATTTTGTGCATCTGCACGCTGAAGATCCAACTCTATTAGCACTCTAACTCCTAGAGTGCTAATTTCTTTACTGAACACCACGAGCAGTCCCGACAGCACTGCTCATCGACACACAAACAGAGAAAGGGCTGTGCATGAAGCAGTTTAAGACCGAGAGCAAGAAGTTGCTCGATCTGATGATCAACTCCATCTATACGAATCGCGAGATATTCCTTCGCGAGCTTATCTCGAACGCATCCGATGCAGTCGACAAGCTCTACTTCAAAAGCCTCACCGACCCCTCCATCACCGTCTCGAAGGATGACCTGTTCATCACCGTTTCCTTCGATAAGGAAGCACGCACCATCACCATCGAAGATTCTGGCATCGGCATGACCAAGGCCGAGCTGGAAGAGAACCTGGGCACCATCGCGCATTCAGGTAGCCAGGAGTTCAAGACCGAGAATGAAGAGGAGCAAGGTAAGGACATCGACATCATCGGCCAATTCGGCGTTGGCTTCTATTCTGCTTTCATGGTTGCTCAAAAGGTCACCGTCATCTCACGTGCGTGGGGTGCTGATGAATCCTATAGCTGGACCAGCGACGGCATCGAAGGCTATTCGATCAAGAAAGCTAAGAAGCAGACGCATGGTACGCAGATCGTGCTCGAGCTGAAGGAAAATACCGCAAAAGAAGATTTCGATCTGTTCTTGAGCGAACCTGAACTCAAATCGCTCATCAAGCGCTACAGCAACTATGTACGCTACCCCATCAAGATGGAGTGCACGAAGAGAGTCGAGCTGCCCAAACCCGAAGATGCCGGCGAGGACTACCAGCCCCAATATGAATCAGTCACGGAGATCGAGACCATCAACTCGATGATCCCTATTTGGAAGCGCCGCAAATCCGAAGTGAGTGAAGAGGAATACGACGAATTCTATAAGTCGGATTTCCACGATTACGCAAATCCGCTTCGCACGATCTCGATCCATGCTGAAGGCACGCTCTCCTATGATGCACTGCTGTTCATTCCAAGCCATGCTCCTTATGATCTTTATAGCAAGGATTACAAGAAGGGCCTTGCGCTCTATACCTCCAACGTGCTCATCATGGACAAATGCGAAGAGCTGCTGCCCGACTACTTCAACTTCGTGCGCGGCGTGGTCGACAGCCAGGATCTGACCTTGAACATCTCGCGTGAAACACTACAACATAACGGACAACTCCGCGCGATCGCTCAAAAACTCGAAAAGAAGATCAAATCCGATTTACTGAAGATGCTCGAGAACGACCGCGAAGCCTACGAAAGCTTCTTCCAAGACTTCGGACGCGGAATCAAGTACGGTATTTACTCCAGCTATGGCATGGATGCAGATAAGCTCTCTGACCTGCTATTGTTCTACTCTGCATCCGAAAAGAAGATGATCACGCTCGCAGAATACCTTGAAAAAGCCGCAAAAGATCAGTCGTCTATCTTCTATGCCGTAGGCGAATCAGTCGATCGTCTCGCGAAGATGCCCATCGTGAAGACCGTGCTCGACAAAGGCTACGATGTGCTCCTCTGCACGCAAGACGTAGACGAATTCTGCATGATGGCCATGAATAGCTTCGACGAGCGTCCGCTGAAAAACGTCGCAGGTGGCGATCTTGATCTTGAGACCGAAGATGAAAAAGAAGCGGCTGAGGCCATCACGAAAGAGAATGAATTGCTGTTCGCTGCCATGAAAGGAGCGCTCGGAGATGCGGTCGTGCGTGTTGCAGTGTCTACCCGTCTTTCCGATGCACCAGCTGCTGTTACCACACAAGGACCCATCTCGCTCGAAATGGAGCGCATGATGGCTATGGGTCCTGATGGCGAGAAGATCAAGGCCGATCGCGTTCTAGAGCTCAATCCGAAGCATCGAGTTTTCGACGTGCTGAAGAAAGCCGAGGCAGATGGCGATACTGCCAAGATCGAACTGTATTCCACGATCCTTTATGATCAAGCACTCATCATCGAGAACATGCCGATCGAAGATCCCGTCGCCTACGCCCAAGCGGTAACGTCGTTGATGGAATAGGGAGCTGTTCTCCTTATAATCCTGACAAATAGGGAGTAAAATGGTGCGGCATTATCGCGTATTGTTTTTGTAAGCGAAGCAGAGCAACGAAAGACCGGTCATGCCGCACGATCATCGAACCTCACATCATTCCCGCAAAGACGATCATCCCCAGCGTCGAGCAGTCCATCGCCGTACCGACAAACGTCAAATGGTGCAAAGCGATGAACTATCATCGACCAATGGTGCGCGCCTCATCTCAAGAAGCAATCCATACGATCCGAGTCGCAACCCTCATCTTTCTTCAACTTCTCTGCCTCCCATCTCGGCTTCGGGAGTTCCTCACCCCAAATCGCCAGCAGCTCGCGCTCAGCAGCGTAGCGCAGAGCAGCATGGCGCGCACGAGAACGCGAACCCATCTTTCACAGGAGAGCATCTGCCCGTTTCAGGCACACATGTAGGCGAACGAGTCCATGCGGGGCATACTGGCTCTTTCACGACGATCGACCAAGGCGCGATCGATCAGCGTATGAAACTCCCTACGATCGACCCTTCCACAACAGGCGCACGTACCGCATTGGCACAAAACGACCAAGCCGGCCTAGGCGCATCGGGCATTCAACAGACTGTCAGCCCTGCAACAACGAGCTCGCATACTTACGTGGCTGCAGATCAAAAGACAAGCTATGCGCAAGAAGCGGCCTCCCAGACACCAGCACAAACGCAAGCACAGACCGATCATGCGACTCCTCAAGAGCGCGCCTCTGCACCGTCCGAGTCTCCTTATCAAGGCTATCAGGACTATTCTGCTGCGAGCGGACGCTACAAGGCTCGTTCGGACGCCAATGACAACCCCTCTGGATTCAAGCCGCTCTTTGCTGATGCGCAACACTCGCGTCGTCGCAAGAGGACTTGGCCGCGCATCGTTGCTGCAGTCGCAGTCTTATTCGCTATCGGGTTCGGCGGTTATTTCATCGTTGAACAAGTGGCTTATGCCGGACCGGTCGAAGCGACTGTCAATGGCGAGACCATGACATTGCAAGGAAACGAACGCTCTATCGAGGGCCTGCTCGACAACAATATCGTCAGCGTAACGCCCGGTAATTACGTCGCTGTTGATAACTCGGTCATGCGTGAGGGAGAGGGCACGCGCTGTTCAGCGCTCATCAACGAGAAGGAGATCTCCGATCTCTCAACCCATATCAACCAGGGTGATCAGGTGGTAGTTTCTAATGGAACAGATGTGATGGAGGCCTATACCGACTCTGAGCCGACCGTCATTCCTGCGGACTACGCAAAGGTAGGGCAATGGGGTGCGATCCATGTCTTCTTACCTGGTCAAGATGGTGAAACGGTAACGCGCACAGGCTCAGAGTCTGGTATCTCGCTCGAGCAGGTCACCAAAGAGAAGATCGACGAGCGTCTTGCCTACTACAACGCAAACTCCAACGGTGAGAAAGTGGTCGCACTTACGTTCGATGATGGACCCTGGGATACCACGACCGATCAGATCCTCGACATCTTGAAAGAGAACGGTGCGAAAGCGACCTTCTACACCATCGGCCAACAAATCCCCTCCCATGCCGACCAGATCAAACGCATGGCAGACGATGGGCACGAGATCGCTACCCATACTTGGGATCACGCAGACGGTTCGGGCAAAGGCGTTTCGCTCGATCTTATGAGCACTTCCGAGCGCCGTGATGAAGTTCAAAAAGGCCTCGATATCATCAAGGAGATCTCAGGCAAAGATGCCAGCATCTATTTCCGCGCACCAGGCGGTAACTTCGGCGAATCGACCGCCAACGATCTTAAGGACCTGATCAGCGGCGAGATCGGCTGGAATGTCGACACTGAAGACTGGCGTCGTCCCGGGGCTGAAGTGATCGCAGAGCGCATCAAGAGCGTTCAGCCTGGTGGCATCGTGCTGATGCATGATGGTGGCGGCGATCGTTCGCAAACCGTTGCAGGCCTGCGCGAAGCCATCACGTATCTGAAAGACCAAGGATATAAATTCGTCACTATCTCAGAACTGATCGAATCGTATCCCTACCAAGAAGGCCAGCATTCATAGGTCATTTGCCCTAGAGCGCGAAAAAATAAGCCTCTCCATGCAGCGTTACCCCGAAAATGGGTCTTGTTAGCTATATACTAAGTGAGTCCAAAAAAACGAAAGGAACGCTATGAACGCTACAAAAGCTCTGTTTGCGAAGAAACTTGGCGTCGCTGCCTTGCTCATCGCCCTGGTCGCATCCTTTGGCCTGTTCGGCTGTTCGAACAGCGACTCGAAGGATTCCGAGGCTACCTCTGGCGACTACACCCTGCTCAACGACGGCACACTTGTCGTTGGCCTCTCTCCCGACTATCCTCCCTTCGAAAATCTTGAAGGCGACGAGCTTGTCGGTTTCGAGGTCGATCTGGGCAAGGCTCTTGCTGAAGAGCTCGGCCTTGAATACGAGAACAAGAATCTGCAGTTCGATGCCATCATCCCAGCTGTCGTTGCTGGTGGTCAGGTCGATATCGGAATGTCAGGCTTCACCGTTACCCCTGAACGCGCTGAGCAGATCGACTTCACCGAGTCCTTCTATATCGACGATCAGGCTGTTGCAGTCATGAAAGACGAAGGAATCACGAAAGACAATGCTGAGTCTGCACTGAACCAGGAAGGCGTTATCATCGCTGTTCAGTCTGGCACCACAGGCGAGACCTACGCACAGGAGAATTACCCCAATGCAGTGGTCCAACCCTATGGCAACTCCACCGACTGCTTCGCTGCAATGCAATCTGGTCAGGCAAACGCTGTTTGCACCAACAAGGCTGTTGTTGAGAAGATGATCAAAGACGCATACCAGAACGCCGAGATCGTTGCCACCAGCGCAACGGGCGAAGAATATGCGATCGTTGTTTCTAAGGACAACCCGCAGTTGACCGAGGCACTGAACGCCGCTATCCAGAAGCTCAAGGACAACGGTAAGATCGACGAACTGATCGCTAAGTGGCTCTAATCTCGCACCTTTACCCTCTCCGACGCAGCGTTGGAGAGGGTTTTTTCATTTAAGGACACTCCCATGCAAAAACGCATGTCATCACTCATATCGCTGTTGATGGCGATCTTCATCGCTTGTTCGGTGGCTCTTGTTGGCCTGAGCGTCTGCCCTGCAAGCGCTGACGCGCTCGACACTGCAAAATGCACCGCGCGTCCAAATGCAGATGGATCAAGCGAAGTGAAGGGCGCGACTGAGACCCGCATCACGTGGGAAGGACAAGCCGCTCCAGATGAGAGCATCAAGGCTATTACGCTCACGTTACCGCAAGGTACTTCTTTCACGACCAAGAACGCTCGCATCACCATGCTCTCGGGCGATGACTTGATGCAGCGCACGAATATCGATGCCTCCTTCGCAAAAGAAGGCGATTCGATCGTTGCAACATTTAACGAAGCCGCCCCAGCTGGTGGCTACTTCCGCTTCGAAGTGTACGAGGTCAAGTTCCCTGCTTCAGGCGGCGAGATGGACCTGACCGGCACCTACGAACTTGCTGATGGCAACTACGAAGAGATCGGTCAAATCCCAGCGATCAATGTAGTAGGCGTCGATCCTGCCGAAGAGCTTTCGACGTTCCTTGGCGAACAAGAATGGGTGCAAGCGTGGAACTCCAACAAGTTCTTGCACCTCTTCCTTGACCCTACCATTCTGGTGACGAGCTTTCCTGTGGTGGTCAAAGGCTTCATTATGGCTCTCGGTATCGTACTCGTAGCGTTCCCTTGCGCGATACCGTTCGGCCTTATCCTTGCGCTTATGCGCATGTCCAAGCTGCGCGTTTTGCGCGGCATTGCAACCACATATGTCAACGTGGTCCGCGGAACTCCGCTCTTCCTGCAGATCTACATCGCATTCTTCGGCTTGCCTCTAGCAGGCATCCAGGTCCCACCCTTCCCGCTGGGCGTCATCGTGCTTGCCATGAATTCGAGTGCCTATCTCTGCGAGATCTTCCGCGCAGGTATCCAATCCATCCCGAAGGGTCAGTTCGAAGCATCGCGCTCACTTGGCATGAATGGCGCGCAAACAATGCTCTTCGTTATCATCCCGCAAACCGTTCGTCGCGTGATCCCTACTATGACCAGCGAATTCATCCTGCTTTATAAGGACACCTCGCTGCTTGCAGCTGTTGGCGTGATGGAAGTGGTCATGTATGCCAAGACCATCGTTGCTGCTACTGGCTCGATCACCCCGTATATCGTTGCTGCATGCTTCTATCTCATCATCACGTTACCGCTCGCTAAGATCGTCGGTCGCCTTGAGGCGCATTTGGCAGATCGCGATGCTGGTAACACGGGTAAGAAGAAAAAGAAGCGCCGTAAGAAGGATGCGCCTTCGCCGCTCTCTCCTGAATTGGAAGGCACCGTAGGCAATCTCGCAGTAGGCGAAAAGACGCGATGGGCCTCGAACCTGAAACCTGGTGACACGGAGGCTGATAAGACCCAAAGCCCCTTTGGATTCAGCTCGGGCAGAAACTCGTGGGGCACTTCATTTGGCAGAGGCGCTTCGCTTCGTAAGGAAGGGGTGGAATAACATGGTTGAAGAGATCAACAACCACCACGTTACCGACGAAGTGGTCGTACGCATCGAAAACCTTACGAAGAGCTTCGACGATCTGCAAGTTCTGCGTGGCGTTGACCTGGATGTTCATCGCGGCGAAGTGGTAGTGATCTTGGGGCCTTCTGGGTCTGGTAAATCGACGCTATTGCGCTGCGTCAACCTGCTCGAGGTGCCCACCTCGGGAAAGATATTCTTCGAGGATACCGAGATCACCGCAAAGAATGTTGACATCAATGCTGTACGCGCGAAGCTCGGCATGGTGTTCCAGAGCTTTAATTTGTTCCCGCATCTTACGGCGAAGAAGAACGTGATGCTGGCTCAGCGTAAAGTGCTCAAACGCTCGGAGCGTGATGCTGAAGAGAAAGCGATCGAAGAGCTGACCAAGGTTGGTCTTGCTGAGCGTGTTGATTACAAACCTAGCCAGCTTTCAGGCGGCCAACAGCAGCGCGTAGCGATCGCGCGTGCGCTCGCGATGGACCCTCACGTGATGCTCTTTGACGAAGCAACCAGCGCGCTCGACCCTGAACTGGTACGCGGCGTTCTGTCGGTTATGAAAGAGCTTGCGCGCGAAGGCATGACCATGATCGTAGTTACTCATGAGATGGGATTCGCACGCGAGGTCGCCGATCGTGTCATCTTCATGGATGGCGGCGTGATCGTGGAAGAAGGCACGCCTGAAGAGGTGTTCGATCATCCGAAATCTGATCGCACAAAGGATTTCCTGGGGCATATCACCGAAGTGGTCTAGAGGCTTTCGGGATAACCACGCGAAGAGCTTGGGGCATTCTGCGCTTGTTCCCCGCTTGTGCTCCCTCTTTGCACGACCGACTTTCATCTCAGCGTACGAGCATGTGCGCTTGTGCGCGTCTTGTGGAGGATACATTCATTCTTGCGTTGCTTGGGCGAAATAGGTATTATATTTTACTGTCGCTTTTCGTTCTCGAGCTAAAGAACGAGGTGAAACACACATAGTGCGGGGTGGAGCAGTCTGGTAGCTCGCCGGGCTCATAACCCGGAGGCCGTAGGTTCAAATCCTGCCCCCGCGACCAAGAAAGACCAGGTCAGGCGTTTGTTTTTTGCCTGACCTGTTTTGTTATTGGGTAAAATTTTGCTCAACTATCACAGAACTATCACAGTTGTTTCAGAAATTCGTATCCTTAGTGACACCGCCTTGAGCAGTCATATCGTCCGACGGAGCGATAATCTCACCCATAATGGAGGCCGCCTTGATATCATCCTCTCTTTGCGCATGAGCATATAAGTCCATGGTTATCCCGATGCTAGAATGACCCATTCGGCTAGAGACAGCCTTGAGGTTTAGACCGCTCGATACAAGCAAAGTTGCATGCGTGTGGCGAAGATCATGAAGTCTTAGGCCATCAAAGCCATTATCCTCTCGGAAGCCACGCCACCATCTTGCGAGGTTGTTTGCCTCCATGCGCACCCCTGCCTCATTGGTAAGTACAGGAGTTTCCCTTCCTTGCTCAATGCCTAGATGGTTCAGATACTTTCGTTGCATGTTCTTCCACCGCACAAGATTACTCATGGTTCCCGCATCGAGACTGATCTGCCTTTTGCTTGTTTGCGTCTTTGGCTCCTTAAGTTCTCTGGTTACCTTATCTACTGAGTGGGAAACTGTGAGAGAGGCATTATCGAAGTCAATATCCGACCAAGATAAACCGAGCGCTTCTCCGCGACGCAGTCCGGCAAACAACATAAGACGTACCGCAGTAACATGAGCCATGTTCGAGGTAGCTCGCTGGCGCTCAGCGCTCTCCAAGGGGTAGTCCTGGCTCTCATAAGCATCAAGGGCACAGATGAGCTTCTCTACCCCTTTCTTATCCAAAGCTTGGCCAACGTCTGACTTCTTGCGCTTCGGTGCATCGACGGAATCACAAGGATTCTTCGAGAGAATATCGTCTTTCACAGCCTGCTTCAAGATCTGCTTGAGTGCCACGGCTATTTTGGAAAGGGTGTTCTGCCCGATACCATCTTCGACGTATTTGATATAAAGTCCTCGCACCATAGGGGCATCTATATCCTGGAGGAGCACCCCATAGAGGTATTTGTTCAAATGCCTCACGATAAGCTTGTCGCGCTTGATGGTTGAGATCGCCAGCCTGCCTAAAGCCTCGCGAGATTCTATCCATTGCTCGGCATACTCACCAAAGGTAACCGTGTCCGCATCAAGTCTTAGTCCGCTCTCTATCTCGCGCCTGAAAGACTCCAAAGCTCTTTTAGCTTCTGTCTTGGTGCCCTTGAACCTGCGGGTCTTTTGGATGCGAGACGCCAAGACTATCTGCTGAATCAGGCAGTGAAGGCATTGAATACGGTTGCATTCAAAGTTAGACACGGCTCTGAGATAAGTCGTACATTGCAAGACATGTTCATTGAAGCAACTGTGGCTTTGGAGAAGCTGGAAGCTGATCATGCTGATATCAAGAAGGGCGTAGAGGAGTTATTGGAACGACGGGAGATCTTTCTTGATCGCTATCGACAAAAACCAAAGCGCCGTAAGAAGAGGCAATCGTCTCTGGCAGCTCCGACAACGAAAAACCATTTGATTAAAAGCGTATGAGATTGTTCTAAAAAGTTGGAACAAATTCTGTTTGACAAATGACTAGATTGCATTAGACTGTTCTTAAAGATTAGAACATTCTATTTCATCAGTTATTCGCTTTGGGAGGGAGTGACATGGCGATAGAGAATAAGCCGCTTGGGCAGCTTTGCTCAATCATCACAGGCGCTCCTATCAGTCGCGTAAAAAAGATACGCGAGAATGACACACCCTCCCAAGTACAGGTTTTAGTTCCTGGCGCAATGCGTAATGGCGAGGTAATAAAAAGCGAGCTCGCCATTGAATCCGTGGCAAATGTTAAAGATGATTTCTTCACCCATGAAGGTGATGTGATTGTAAAAGCATCTACGCCTTACGGGTGTGTTTACATCGATGAGGCCCATTCAGGCCTCCTAACAACATCTTATAGCCTTATTCTGAGACCGCAGAATAATCAAATTATCGATATGCGCTATCTCTCCTTGTTTCTAAACTCCCCTCTTTCACTGCGAGAATTGGAACGTATGAGCTCTGGGATGACAATTCAGCTAATTAAGAAGAAGGATTTAGCGGAGATGCCCATCCCAATTCCATCACTTAATGAGCAGAAACGGCTGGGCGCACTTCATCGCCAATCTCAGAACATTAAGAAGATTTGTCAGTCTGTTGAGGAAAAGAGCAATTTCCTCATCGAGGGCGAATTAGCGCGGGCTTTATCCGACGCATCATTCATTGGAAGGAATTGATAACGATGATTACGGGTGCAACAAAGAACAAGGTCGATGCAATTTGGCAAAAGATGTGGGAAGGCGGCATTACTAACCCGATTGAAGTAATTAGCCAACTTACCTATCTCATGTTCATGAGATCGCTTGATGAACGCGAGCTTGAGATAGAGCGTATGGAGCAAATCTTAGGTGAGCCACAGAAGCACATTTTCCCGGAGACATACCGCAATTCCTATGGTATCGAGGTTAATGGCAAAGAACTGCGCTGGAGCTATTTTAAAGACAGGCCCGCAGAAGAAATGTATCGCATTGTCGATCAATTCGTTTTCCCCTTTATCAAGGAAATGGGAGATGGATCTGCATTTTCAAAAGCAATGGAAGGGGCAACCTTTGGTTTTCCTGCAGGAAAGCCTGCGCTTTTAGAACGGGCGGTCGATGGCGTTGAGGGGCTGCTTTCCGAATTCGACGAGAACATCGGAGATCTGGGCGATTTGTACGAATACATGCTTTCGAAACTCTCGACTGCGGGAACCAATGGGCAGTTCCGCACCCCGAAGCATATCCGGGATATGATGGTGGCAATAGTGGATCCTAAGCCCAGTGAGCTAATCTGCGATCCCGCATGTGGTACGGCAGGATTCCTGATTAGCAGCGCTGAACATATTCGAGATAAATACGAAGACACCATGAGCTCGGCCGATTGGAGCAGTTTTGCGGGATCT
>CABRGJ010000003.1 GCA_902470405.1 uncultured Eggerthella sp. | reverse complement strand
ATCGGATTCCCTTTCATCGCTCATACGCATACGAAGTCTTTTATGTTGTCAAATTCGAACGACTCGATAGCATGAGAGGAGTTCGCAAGAGCATGCTCGATGATCTGACCATTCTCAAGGAATGCGTGCAGCACTCCGAATGCGATAATCAGTGCGAGCATGCCAACCAAAACGACGGCATATTCTACGCTCGCCTGGCCTGACTCGTTTCGATCTGGTTCTGATGATCTGTTCAGGGAAGCGCACATCAAAGTCCATTGATCCCTGCAGCGATCGTATCCCATAGTTCCTGGATCTTAG
Organism: uncultured Eggerthella sp.; assembly: GCA_902470405.1. Classification (GTDB taxonomy): domain Bacteria; phylum Actinomycetota; class Coriobacteriia; order Coriobacteriales; family Eggerthellaceae; genus Anaerotardibacter. Next base: position 12,861 of record CABRGJ010000003.1, on the reverse strand, counting down.
GTCTAAAGAGAGTGATCGCGATTATGGCGATGACCACAAGGACCCCGACCAGGATGGCGTATTCTGTGGTGCCTTGTCCTTTCTCTTGGACCCAGAAGTCGATCGCTTTGTTGGCGACCGATCGATGCTTTTCCGCGAGCCAGGTGCGCATTGAGTAGAACATGATGATTCCTTTCTTTCGTGTTCCTAAAATCCACCGATCAGTTCTAATATGATCGGACCAAGAATGAAGATGAGCATGGCAGGCAAGATGAGCGTTCCGATAGGGATGAGCATCTTTACCGGTGCTTTTGCAACATGCTCCTCGATCTTTGTCTTTCTGGTTGCGCGAATCTCCGCTCCCGCATTGCTGAGCGTCTCAGCCAGCGAGGTACCGAAGCGCAGCGAGCGGATAATGCTATCCATGATTCGTTCGAGCAAGCTCGAGTCGTAGCTGTCTGCAACGGTGCGCAGTCCGTCTTCGCGTGTGATAAGCCCGTGATTCCATTGTGTTTGAAGGCGGTCACACAGGTCGCTCAGCCCGCAGGAGAAGTAGTGACAATAAAAGCCGAGCGCTCGATCGAAGCTCAGACCACTGCGCAGCCCGAGCACGAGCACCTCGATAAGCTGTGAGAGCTCGCGCTCGACCGATGAGCATCGTGCTTCGATCTCTTGCTCGAGCGCTGCCTGAAGCAGGTGATAACCGACCAAGAATCCGATGCAGAGCAAGATAAGCGCGAGCAACTCAGAGAACATGAGACCACACGCGAAGCCTCCAAGCGCAAGCCCGATCGAGAGATTTCTACGCACCTGGGCGCATCCTTGAAGGTCAACTCGTCCCGCAAGTCCCGCTTTCGCGATCAGTCTCGAGAGTTTGTCCTTTTGCAGTAACCAGAATCGCCTCGGTGCTCGAGGGCGTTGCGTTCGCTGTTGGGAATACGATAGTGCCAGTGTGAGCACATTACGATAGATGCCTCCGATCTGCACGATTGCATGCGCATCGGAGTTTTGATCGGCTGCACCTGCTTGCAGGAGACATGAACGGATGATCCTCTGTTCTTCGCGCTGCGCGAGACTCCAGTAGCCCAGCGCACCGCCCGCGATCGAAGCGCTTGCGACACCTAGGACGATCATGACAGTTTGCATCAGACCACCTCCACACGGAGGAGATTACGGACGAGCATGATGCCGATCGCCTGCATCGTGATAGCTATGGCGAGCAGAATGATGCCCATCGTACTCGTGAAAAACGGCTCGAGAAATCCTTCTGATACGAGCGAGAATACGCCGATGATCAGAAAGGGCATGACGGTGACGATCTGGGCTGAAAGCTTTGCTTGAGCAGTCTGCGTTCGGAGCAGCCGTTTCAGTTCAAGCTGGTCGTCGATGGATTGTCGAACGACTTCGAGCACCTGCGAGAGGCTGCTACCCGTTCGATGTTGGATCTCAAGGGCGGTTGCAAGGAAGAACAATTCCGGCTCGCCGGTTTGCTCCTTCAGTACTTCGAGAGCTTCTTCGACCGTGCCGCCTGCGTTGATGACGGAGGTGCTTCGTTGAAAGACTCTTTTTAGGGGTCCTTCAAGATCGAGTGTGACCTGATCGAAGATTTGCGGCAATGAATATCCGATACAAAAGCACGAGTTCATTGCCTGCAAAGCACCCGGAAGCTCTTCGCGTAAGCGTTCGCGGTAGAGGTCTTGTTGTTTGTTTGCCCATGCATTGATGAGGATCAGGCAAAGGAAGATACAGGTGAGCGCGAAGACCCACGATCCCGAAATGATCGACGCTACGATGAATACCGCGATCGTTCCTCCAAGCAAGAGGCTTGTAAGGGCGGTATCGAATGAGAGAATGTTGCGTCCTTCGAGCGCTTCTCGAATGCGCGCGAGGAATCGTCGAACGAAGGAGACTTGCAGAATCAGTGCCGCAAGAGGAAGGAGGATACGGATGCCGTTTCTGAATAGATGTTGCAGCCTGTCGTTCTCTGCGCCCGAGAGCGCCGCCGCTTCGCTGCCATGTTGTTTGCGGATGATGGCTTGGATGAGCCAGATCGCGAAGCTTCCCGCTGCGAAGAAAGCCGCAGCGAAGGCTATGCCGCCGATGATACGCGTTGTTTCCACTGCTCCACCTCATCTCTGTTGGCGATCTCGAACGAGGCAAGCGAATCGATCCAGGCCGGTATGGCACGCCAGATACCCTTTTCGATCCAAAGTGGGCGTTCGTAATAGGTCTTCGTAGCGCAATGCTTTTCTTTAGGATCGTAGTAATAGCCGACGATCTCGTTGATATAGCGTTTTCCGCCCGGATCGCGATTCGTTTGGATGACCAGATCGAGGGCTTCTGCGATCTGCAGTTCGATCACTTCGACAGGAAGATCGACTCCATAGCGCACCATCGTGGTCAAGCGACTGACCGCCTCTTTGGGCGAATTGGCATGCAACGTTGTGAGCGATCCGTCATGACCGGTGTTCATGGCCTGCAGCATGTCGAGTGCTTCGCTACCACGGCATTCGCCCACAACAATGCGATCAGGCCGCATGCGGAGCGCATTGATTACTAGATCCTTGATGCTCACCTCACCGAATCCTTCGATGTTCTTCGGTCGCGCCTCAAGACGTACTACGTGAGGGTGCGTGGCAAAGCGCAGTTCAGCGGAATCTTCAATGGTGATGATGCGTTCGGTCTGCGGAATGCAGGACGAGAGTGCGTTTAACAGTGTCGTCTTGCCGCTTCCTGTTCCTCCTGAAACGGCGATGTTGCAGTGGTTTTGTACGGCCCACCGCAAGAAGATGAGCACATCGCCATCGAAGGAGCCGAGTTCTCTCATGTCTTCGAGCGAGAAGAACTGCTCGCGGAATTTTCTAATGGTAAGGATCGGTCCATCGAGCGAGAGGGGAGGAATGATCGCATTCACGCGATGACCTTGTTCAAGACGCGCATTGACCATAGGGGAGGTCTCGTCAACGCGTCGGCCGAGTGGGCTGATGATGCGATCGATGAGCGCGTAGACTTCGCTTGTGTTGCGAAAGCGACTAGGGCAGCGATGCAGGATGCCGTCTGCTTCATAGAAGAGCGAGTGCGTGCCGTTCACCATGATCTCGGTGATGCTTGCATCTGCTAAGAGCTCTTCGAGTGGTCCGAGACCGAAGACATTATCGAGATAGCGTGTGATGAGCGCATCTCTTTGCGACGAATCCTGAGCGAGCCAAGGGCGTTGTTCAAAGACGCGTTTGCATACGTGCGTGATCTCGTTGCGTGCCTGTAGCGGGTTCTGCGCGATCAGGGCTCCCAACTCGAACGAGGAGAGGTGCTCCTGCACGCCTTCGCGTAGTTCTTCATAACTTTGGTCGAGCGAGCTTGTCGCATCGCTTCTTTTTGTCATCGATCTAGTTTCGGTCATATCCGACCGAGGACGTGTCTCTTGCGCTTTTGAAACGCGGCCGAGCAAAGACACAGCTTGCTCCTTTCATGAATGGTCGTTCGTTAACAGGGTTGGAATGAAACCTAGAAGCAGGCTGCTCGTTTCTTCTGTCGCCCGCGATGCTTCATTCGACTACTTGTTGGCGCGATCTTTTCAAGTGGTTTCTCATCGCTCGTGGCGAGCGATGGTCTGATGCGGTCGTACACCGTTTCGGCAAGTACGGCTTCGACACTCGAGCAGAATGAATTATTCAAACGAGAGAGCTTATGTGCCATGCCGGCTCCCAAGAGCTCGCTCACCTCGCTACCGCCATCCTTGATCTCGTAGACTTTTGCGCCTTTCAGCGCACATGAAACATCGAGCGAACTCAAAAGCGATCTTTTCGAGCAGAAGTTCAAAAGATAGGAGAAAGAGGTCGTAGCGATGCCGCAACGAGCACATAGGTCAAGGGTATGATTGCAGGCGCGTACGGAAGATGGGCGCTGATCGACGAGGAAGAACACGTTGTTCGATGCCTCGAGCAGTTGGATCTGGAGTTCGGACCAGAATGAACCGGTATTCACCACAATAAGATCGAAGTGAGGCTTAAGGTAGGCAAGCAATTCACCGATGCGCTCTTCCATCACTTCTGAGTACTCCAGCTGTGCTGGGGCCGCTAGAAGCGTAGGCCAGGTGTCGACCTTGAGCAGTGCTTCGATTTGTTCTGGGTGTTCGAGGATGTCGGCCGCATCAAGCGTTTCCTTGTAGCCGAGGAGGTATTTCAGGTCGCCGAATTGAAAATCGGCATCCAAGATGAGCGTGCGAATACCTCGTTTCTGTGCGAGCAGCGCAGCGAGCGCTGTGACACTGCTCTTGCCTGTACCGCCACTGCCGCTTACGATCGAGACGATATTCGCGCCTTCATCGAGCGCAGGGAGCGGGTGCTTTGAGATCTCGATCTTTTTTCGTTCGATCTCGGTCGCACGATCTTGATTCGTTGCGCCTACCTTGCTCTCGAACCCTTTCCGTGAGGGTACTGGTGACGTCTGGTCGGGCGCTTTTGTAAAAGGCGCTTCCTCGATCTCGATCTTTGGGAGCGGCCCTGTCGTTTCGTTATGTTTGCGTTCGATGCGCGTTACGGTCACGCTCGAATCGAGCGGGGTTCGTTCTGTATTCGTGCTCGGAAGCACGCGACATTGTGTATTCGTTCGCATACGACCACGAGAAGCTACGCTCTTGAGCTTTCGTTCAGTATAGAGATGAGCGAACTCCCTGCTGCCGCAGATCGGAACGATGCCCGCGTTCTCGCAACGGCTCATCTTCGATCCTGAAGGTGAAGAGAGGAAAAGGCGGATATTATTGCACTGGTTATCCTTCTTCAAAGCAGCAGCGAGATTGATCCCGTCGATCGAATCGCTCGAGACTACCCAGGTTTCCGCTACAGTGTGTTCTCGTAAGTATTTTCGTGCGATCAATGCGTTAGCGAACGGGACGATCCACGTTTGGTCGAGCAAACGTTCTCCCCTTAGGCCGAGTATGCTGGCATCTTCGAGGCATTTGGAATCGGCGCAAAGCGCTATCTTGGTGGTCATCTTCGAGTTCTCCTTACTGGTCAAGTGGTTCTGCGGAATGGGGATCGGGCGCGCTCACGTATCACTGTTGTTTGTAGTGTTGCTTACGCTTGAAGGGGCGTTCGTTTGCTCGGATGGTGTTTGCTCTGCCATGTTGTCCGTGAGTTCCTTTGGTTTTGCAGAGGGGAGCGTGAAATAGATATCCATTGACTGAGACGCGGCAACGAACTCTTGAGTCTTTTCAGGGTCGACCGCAAGCGTCACCCAGGTGATCTTTGATCGGGTGGAGCTCTCTTCGGTCCCGGCGCTTGTGGCGAGCACTTCAAGATCACGTCCGAGGCAGGTTGTTTTGGTTCCCGTCGCATAGACATCGACCTTGCTTCCTACGGTGATGCTTCCGCCGACTGCTTGCACGTCTTGAGCAGGTAGGGCGATGGCGACCGAACCAGCAGGGATGTCAAGCTCTTTCGTTTCGTTGTCGAATCGGCTGCTCGAGACCACTTCACCTTGCAGGATGAGCGAGGTCGCCTGCTTGCCTGCGGTCTCATCTATGTTCATCAGAGCGCCTTCAGGTAGGAGATCGGAGAGCCATGTCGTAGTGGTGCAGTTCGACGGATCGAGCGTCTCTCCAGGGTGGATGGTCTTGGTCGCGACCAAGACCTCAACTTGCTCGCCTCCGTATCGTTGGAGTGCTTCGGTTCGTTTGGAATCAGCTTCTGCATAGACCATCTCGGTGTAGAGAAAGACACAGACTGCGCAGATGAGCCCACAGACGACTCCGCATACCAATAGACGTTTCTTCATAAGGTCCCCTTCGTTTTCGTATCTTCATTGTGAGAATCGGACCTTACGTATAACTGAAGAAAATCTTATGTTTAGACTTGCATGACCTTACGAAAATCTCAAAAGAAGCGAGTAACCCCAGTTCATATCAAGATCAAGAGGTTCGCATGAAGGACATGTGGACGATTCGCGGAGAGGGAAGATGTGAACGATCCGCTCTTTTCAATCGCAAGCGATGTGGTATCATACGAACAAATGTTTGTTTTTGAGAGGATGTAGCGTGTCTTCGCTCGACCGTATCATATTGGGTATCGACCCTGGGCTCGCGAATACGGGTTGGGGCGTCGTGCGGCAACAGGGTCCCCGTTTGTCGTGCGTTGCATATGGTTGCATCAGTACGGACGCTCGTTCATCGTTGCCGCTCAGATTGCGCAAGATCTATGAGCAGATATCTGCGGTAGTCCATCGCTTCGAACCAACATGCGTTGGCATAGAGACGGTGTGGTTCGGTCAGAACGTAACCGCCGCATTCGGTACGGGACAGGCACGCGGGGCAGCGCTCGTTGCGTGTGCATCTGAGGATATCTGTGTCGAAGAGTTCTCCCCACGACAGATCAAGCTTGCTGTTGTGGGTACGGGATCTGCTGACAAACATCAGGTGCAGTATATGGTCAAGCATGTGCTTGCGCTCGAGCATCCGCCATCGCCCGATCATGCGGCAGATGCCCTTGCTGCTGCGGTTTGCTTTGCAACGCATGCGCTCGACGGAAGAAAGCTGAAGCACGCCTTAGCATAGGCAGAAAGCGAATCATCATGATCTCGTTCATCAAAGGGACGCTCGTCGCGAGCGATATAGAAGGAGCCATCATCGAGGTGAATGGCATTGGTTATCGTGTGGCAATGTCGTATAGCTCTCTCGCCAAGCTTGGCCAGATCGGTTCTCAAGTCCAAGTCCTTACTTATTTGTATGTGAGAGAAGATGCGCTCGTATTGTACGGGTTCGCATCTGATGAAGAACGTAGTCTTTTCGAGAAACTCATCACGGTCTCAGGCATCGGTCCTAAGGTCGCACTTTCGGCACTTTCTCAGTTCGAGGCTGCAGAACTCATCTCCGCTATCGTTTCGCAAGATATCTCTGCTGTGCAGAAGATTCCGGGCGTTGGCAAGAAAACAGCATCACGAATTGTTCTAGAATTGAAGGATGCGTTGGGGCAGGCAGAACTCGGCCCGCTCTTTGCAGCAACAAAACCGCAAGCACGGTCGATCGATGCGACCACCGATGCGCTCTTGTCCATGGGCTTCACGTCTGCGGAGGCAGAGCTTGCACTTAAAGGGGCACCTGTTGAGGCAAGCGAATCGGAACTCTTGCGTTATGCGCTCAAGCGTTTAGGGGAATAAGTGGCAGACTTCTTCGAAATAGAGAATCTTCTCTACGATGCATCATCTGAAGATGCAGAAAACATAGCGCGTTCAGCGCGCATGTGTTCGGTCGACTTGCAAGAAGCAGATCTTGCGCTCGATCGCTCACTTCGTCCGCAGATGCTCGACGAATACATAGGACAGAAAAAAATCAAAGAAAGCTTGCTCATTCTTATCGAGGCTGCTCGTCAACGCGAAGATGCGGTCGATCATATCTTATTCTCAGGGCCTCCGGGTCTGGGTAAGACCACGCTCGCTACGGTGGTTGCACACGAAATGGGCGCACGCATCAAAGTGACCAGCGGTCCTGCTGTCGAGCGCACGGGCGACCTTGCTGCCATCCTCACCAACCTTGAAGAAGGGGATGTGCTCTTCATTGACGAGATCCATCGATTGAATCGCATGGTCGAAGAGGTGCTCTATCCAGCATTGGAAGACTTCGTGCTTGATATCGTAGTGGGTAAAGGTCCCGCTGCGCGTTCTATCCGCCTCGATCTTCCTCGCTTCACGCTCATTGGAGCAACAACACGTACGGGGCTGCTCACGGGTCCTTTGCGCGATCGTTTTGGTATCTCTTTTCGTTTGAATTATTACGAGCCCGAAGAGCTCGCTATGATCATCCAACGTTCTGCTGGCATCCTTGATGTTGCCATCTCTGAAGATGGTGCACTTGAGATCGCACGCAGGAGTAGGGGGACACCGCGCCTTGCGAATCGCTTGCTCAAGCGCGTGCGCGATTGGGCACAGGTGAAGGATCATGGCTCCATCGATGAAGATTGCGCTGCACAAGCACTGAGCTTCTTCGAGGTCGATTCGCTTGGTCTCGACTCGATCGATAATCGGATCCTTGGTATGCTCTGTGGCCAATTCGGTGGTAGACCAGTTGGTCTTTCGACGCTCTCGTCTGCGCTCTCGGAAGTTCCAGAGACGCTCGAAGATGTTTATGAGCCTTATCTTATGCAGCAAGGACTGCTCATTCGCACACCTAAAGGGAGACAGGCGACCCTGCGTGCATTCGAGCATCTTGGCCTGCAGCCACCAGAAGGAGTATTTTGATGCTTCAACAAGACTACCTGCTTCGCATGTTCACAGCGCTCGCTGTTGCAATTCGTGAGAGCATAATGCGCGCGCAAGGCGATGAAGACCCTGAAGGGGCGGCGGAACTGCTCGAAGCCGCGCTGGACAATTCGACCGAGATCGATGGCTCTCTGCTTTTGCAAATGGCACCAGAGTCTTTTGTTACCATGATCCAGCTTTCTCAGACCGATCCCGACCTGATCGGCTATATCTCACGTACGCTCATGCTCGAGTCCCAGTATTTGCGCGAAGCGGGTCTCGATACTAAGGCGAACTTGCGCGAGGCACAAGCTCAAGCGTTGGCACGAGCATATGGGTTCGAGGTCGATGCTTCTGATGTTTCCCCTGAGGCGCTCGATGCGTTCTTCGGGGAGGAGAACGAAGAGGAAGAAAGCCTTTTTGAGCCTTTTGATGAAGCTATGGGTGACCGTTCAGAATTTCTTTAAGATTTTTCCTTGACGCAAAAGTAACAGGTGGTTAACATCGAAGCTAAGTTAACTTATGTGAACTATCAGTTCACGCTTTTGAAGGACGGAAGTGATCGTATGGTCTTAGCTGAAGTCAAAAAGAATGGCATGTATCATGTCAAACAACTTCACGGTATTGGTGACGTTCATCGTCATCTGGAAGATCTCGGATTCCTTCCTGGAGAGACGATTCGTGTTATATCGCGTATCGGCGGCAACCTGGTTGTAAACGTGAAAGGTTCTCGAGTAGCGCTTTCTTCTGAGTTGGCAAAGAACATCGTGATCTAGCACAAAAGAAGGGAGTGAGCGTGAGGACTCTTCGCGAAGCAAAGCCTGGCGAAACGGTCACCGTGACTAAGATCAACGGTGTAGGTGCAGTCAAGCGTCGCATCATGGACATGGGAATCACCAAAGGTTGTTCTATCAATGTTCGTAAGGTTGCTCCGTTGGGCGATCCAGTGGAGATCACTATTCGCGGCTATGAGCTGTCCCTGCGAAAAGAGGATGCTCAAATGGTCGAGGTCGCTTGATCTTTTTGAAATAAGATAGAGCTCGGTGGATCTTAGGGTTCATAGGGCGATCTTTCGTGGTGCGAGAAGCACCATATTTTTGGAATGTAAGTTAACCAAAGGTAACAACAAAGGAGTAGAACGCATGAGAGTTGCGCTTGTCGGTAACCCTAATTGTGGCAAAACGACGTTATTCAACGCGCTCACGGGCGCTAACCAGTACGTTGGTAACTGGCCAGGCGTTACGGTAGAGAAAAAGGGCGGTAAGCTCAAAGCGGATAAGTCGGTCGAGATCGTCGACCTTCCTGGCATCTATTCGCTTTCTCCTTACACCCTTGAAGAAGTCATCGCTCGCGATTTCTTGATCAATGAACACCCTGATGCCATCCTCAACATCATTGATGGCACGAATCTGGAGCGTAATCTATACCTCACTACACAGCTGCTCGAAATGGGTATTCCAGTCGTGGTCGCAGTCAACATGATGGACGCAGTGCGCAAGCGCGGCGACCAGATCAATGTCACCGCCCTCGAAGAGAAGCTCAGCTGCCCGGTCGTAGAGATCTCGGCGCTCAAGAACGAGGGTATCGATCAGGTGGTCAATTGCCTGACGGCCATCCCTTCAACTGTTGGCATCGAGGCGATGGCATACAGCCGTGAAGTGGAAGATGCTATCACCGAGATCATCGAGCGCCTCGAAGGCAGTCTTGAGTATGCCTACACTGATCTTAAGAACGAAAAAGAGGGCGAGACAAATCAGATTCCCCTGCATCTTCTTCGTTTTTATGCGATCAAACTGCTTGAAAAGGACGAGAAGATTCGTGCAAGCCTGAAGAATCCGCCTGACGTTTCTGACATCGTTGCGCGTATTGAGGGTCATTTCGACGACGACACCGAAAGTGTCATCACCAATGAGCGCTATACATGGATCTCTTCAATCATGCATAGTGTTCGTACGTTGGGTGATGAAGATGCACTCACCACATCCGACAAGATCGACCGCGTGGTTACTAATCGTTTCTTGGCATTGCCGATCTTCGTGATCGTTATGTTCTTGGTCTACTATATCTCCGTCTCCACGGTCGGTACCTTTGCGACTGATTGGGCTAATGACGGCGTTTTTGGTGACGGTTGGTTCCTTGGCGCAGGTGGCGATGAATATGCTGAGGTCGTCGAGGAGTTCGAAGGCGCAAGCGAAGATGTTGCAGCGTTCGATGAAGCGGCGATCGAGGCAGGTCTTGATCCAGAGTCCGATAACTTCCTCTTCGAGGCTGAAGGAGCAGGCATCATAGGCACCTATGAAGCGTTCGATGACGAGACAGGCGAGAACGAACTTGTTGAAGTCGATGCTGCAACGTATGAGGAGTCACTTGACATCATCGCTCCTTACGCGGGTGACGCCGATGCGATCGCAGCATTCGAGCTTGCTGCTACAAATGAAGGTCTTGATCCAGAATCTGAGACTTTCGTCGAAGAAGCTGAAGAAGCAGGCATCATGGCTGAGTACACCAAGGTCGATGAAGAGACTGGCGAGAATGTTACTCAGATCGTCGATGCTGCAATGTATGCTGCCGAGGTAGAAGGCGGCGCACCTGATCCGACTGAGTATGGTATCTGGGTCCCAGGCATCCCTGTTCTTGCCGAAGAAGGTCTCGCGGCTATTGATGCAGCAGATTGGCTGACCGCTCTTATTCTTGATGGCATCATTGCTGGTGTCGGTGCAGTTTTGGGCTTCATCCCGCAGATGCTCGTCCTCTTCTTGCTCTTGGCATTCCTTGAGAGCTGTGGCTATATGTCTCGTATCGCGTTCATCCTCGACCGTGTCTTCCGTCGCTTTGGTTTGTCTGGTAAGTCCTTCGTGCCGATCCTTATTGGTACTGGCTGCGGTGTTCCTGGCGTCATGGCTTCTCGAACCATCGAGAATCAGAATGACCGTCGTATGACCGTCATGACCACAACCTTTATTCCGTGTGGCGCTAAGCTGCCTATTATCGCTCTGTTCGCAGCGGCAGTATTCGGTGGTGTATGGTGGGTTGCACCATCAGCGTACTTCCTTGGTATCGCTGCAATCCTTTGCACAGGTATCATAATGAAGAAAACACGTTTCTTCGCAGGCGATCCCGCTCCTTTCATCATGGAATTACCGGCATATCACTTGCCGACCGTTGGCGCAGTTCTTCGTAGCATGTGGGAGCGTGCATGGTCCTTCATCAAGAAGGCTGGTACCATCATCCTGCTCGCCTGTATCCTTGTTTGGTTTATTTCTTCCTACGGCGTTGTCGATGGCGTATTCATGGCGGTTGAGGATCAAAACGATTCGATCCTTGCAGTACTCGGTACGCTCATCTGCTGGATCTTCAATCCGCTCGGATGGGGCGATTGGCAAGCGGCTTCTGCTACGGTTACGGGTCTTATTGCAAAAGAGAATGTCGTTGGTACGCTGGGTATCCTCTACGATGGCGACGCGGGCTGGTATGCGAATGTCCAGGCGTCCTTCACGCCACTCGTTGCCTATTCATTCCTTGCATTTAACTTGCTTTGTGCTCCTTGCTTTGCAGCGATCGGCGCGATCAAGCGTGAGATGAACAACCGTAAGTGGTTCTGGGCTGCTATCGGATATCAGTGCGGACTCGCTTGGATCGTAGCTCTGTGGATCTACCAGATCGGCGGCTTGATCATGGGCGAGGTTACCTTCGGTGTCTTCTCGGTCATCGCGATCCTTCTTGCTATGGCGTTCATCTATCTGTTGTTCAGAAAGAACAAGTATCGCGGCAAGAGCGAGAGCATCTCATCGGTGGCTGCAGAAAGCTAGGCCGATATCCATGAATGCTTCAGGGTTCTGGACAATCGCAGAACCCTGAAGCTTGAAAGTTGGGTTTTGATCGTTATCGATACAAAAGCTCAATAATGAAAACGTTTATCCCGAAAGAAAGGGGGTTGGTCAATGAGCCTCGGTACTGTGATCGGTCGTCATCGCCATCATCAGAAGCCTCGTCAAAGATAGTCGCGCTGGTAAGAATGTTGGATGTGGGAGCTGCAAGTCGTGTGCACACTCAACCTCTTCTCAAAAAACTTCTCACGCGCATGCAGGAAATTCTTGTCCATCATGTAGCAGCGTTGATAAGATGCTGGCCGATATGGAGAAGTCCGTAGACTCTTCCTCGGGCGAACCCCCTTTCAGATCTTCGCACTAGTTTCTTTAGTGCTCGTTATTCCACACAAGAGCGTCGGGTACCTCGGCGCTCTTGTGTGTTTTATGGGATCGGGATGTGCTTTGAGCCATGATTCCAACGCTTGTGATAGGAGAAAAAAACATCACTTCTCGAAGATGCTCACGGTTTCGATGTGGTAGGTCTGGGGGAAGAGATCGACCGGAGTAGCTGAGATGAGGCGATATCCTGTCGCTTCGATGAGCGCCATATCACGCGCCCACGTGCTGGGGTTACAGCTGACATATGCGAAGCGCTTCGTATTCGTAGCTGCGATGTCTTCAGAAACACTTGGGGCAAGTCCGACGCGTGGAGGATCGACCACAAGTCCATCAAGTTCACCCAGTTCGGGCAGCTCGCGTGCGGTATCTCCGCCGATCACTTCAGCGTATAGGTCGTTCATCTCGAGGTTACGACGCAGGTCGCGCACGCTCGAGGCCTGCGATT
>CABRGJ010000002.1 GCA_902470405.1 uncultured Eggerthella sp. | reverse complement strand
TGCGCAGCTTGAGCGTTTACTATAGTGAAGAGTCGCGTCTGTTCACCAAGATCGCGTCGAGCATCGGTTACCCGACCGCACTGCTCTGTATCATGAGCGTGATCCTCCTCTTTGCTGTCATCGTCATCCTTCCGGTGTTCATCGGGGTGTATGAGCGTCTTTCCGGGTCGCTCACAACAGGTTCGTTCAATGAGGTCAGCGTCGCGATCGGCATTGGATGGGTAGCTCTCGCCATCACGCTGGTTTGTGCCGTTGTATTCCTTATTGCCACCATCATGACCCGTTTCTCGAACGGCCGCCAGTCCCTTCTGAAGCTCTTCGAGAAGCTTCCGCTCACGAAATCTGCGATGTATGAATTAGCACTTTCGCGCTTCGTCTCCGCTTTGGCGATCTATGTTGCTTCTGGTCTTAATACTGACGAAGCTATGAATGCATCGCTTGCCACCGTCACGCATGAGCGGCTGCAAGAAAACGTTTCCAAAGCTTATGATCTTATGATCGATAGCGAGAATCCGCGCAGTATCGTACAAGCAGTCAGTGAGGTCGAACTCTTCGATCCGGTGTACATCCGCATGCTCACGGTCGCATCGCGCTCAGGCAGCCTTGATGGCATTCTCATCCAGCTCGCTTCGCTATTCTTCAATGAAGCGATCTCCGACATCGATGGTGTGATCGACAGTGTCGAGCCTATCATGGCCGCATTCCTTACCGTTGCGGTCGGCGCAACGCTCATTTCGGTCATGTTGCCGCTCATCGGTGTGATGGGATCGATCGGCTAGCGCAAACGAGGCGCTACGAAGGGGCACTCGAGTGTATACGGAACCGACACAGCAACAGCGAACAAGAATACGCAGACGTGTCATCTGCGTAGTCGTTGTCGTGTGCGCGCTTGCAGTGGTTTTCTGTATTGCGCTCAATCTCATCTTCGCGAATGCGAAGAACCAAGGCGCCGCATCTATTCGCAATACGATCCTCAATTCAGCTATGCAGTGCGCTGCTATCGAAGGCTCGTTCCCAACGAATCTTGCCTATCTTGAAGACAATTACGATCTGCGCATCAACCACGATGATTACGTGGTCATCTATGAGGTACTCGCGAGCAATACGGTTCCTAGTGTTGTGGTGATGCCTCGATGAAGCGCTCGAGCCGAAATAGCACCATCGCGCTTCCGCGTTTGTCTGGTAGCGATGCGGGTTCAAAGAGCTTCGTGCTGCAAGATGCAGCCGATCAGCGGCATGGTGTATTCACGCCTGCTGCCTTGCGTGACCACAAGGCTCCTATGAGCATGTCCACGAACCGCGCATTCGCTGCGGTGCTCTTTGGATTGTTTATCATCATGCTGCTTATCTCCTTTTTGGTCGGCATTAACGTTTATCAGGCACTCAACACTATGGCTTCAAGCGAGAGTACCGAGCGCCTCGAACAGTCATTTCTTGCGAACACTATTCACACGAACGATATGTACGATGCGGTGCTGGTGGGTGAAGGTCCCGAAGGCGACGCGTTGGTTTTGCGCGAATCGGTCGATGGGGTAGGAAGCTACGAGACGCGCATCTATGCTTTCAACGGCTCCATCCTGCAGGAGTATGCCCTCGAGGGAAGCGAGTACGCTCCTGAAAAAGCCATCACACTCTTCGATTCCGAGCTTTTTGATTTCACGTATGAAAATGGATTGCTCACTATCCGTACCGATAGCGGCAGCGTTGATGTGGCGTTGCGCAGCGCGGAAGGGGGTCGTTCGTGAAACCGCTCTTTCGCTCGACCGAACAGAATCAAGCTCATAGCAGGTCCGGCATAGCATTCATCATCGAGATGCTCGTATTGCTCGTATTGGTGGCAGGGTGCCTTACAGTGCTCATCGAGATGTTCGCCGTTGCACATCAGCAGGGTGAAAACAATAGCAATACCGTTCAGGCTGTTCATCTTGCCTCGAACACTGCCGAGCGTTTTAGCGCCGATCCGACAAGCATTCCCGAAAAAGAGATCATCGATGACCTGGTCGTGTATACCGACGTAGAGAGCGAGCCACGCTCGACGGGTACGCTCTATACGGCCACTATCGAAGTTTATAGTGTGACCGATCGCAATGCGCGAACAGGATCGAAGCCCTTCTACGGACTCGAGACTGCGCGCTATGTGAGAGCGGGTGATGCATGATGGCGAGCAAACAAGGCTCCGTCCGCATCGGGCCGGTCAGTATCTTGGTCTTGATCATCGTTTTGTGTTTGGCGGTCATGGCAGTACTCACGGTTACCACTTCGGAAGCAGAGGAATCGATCACCACGCGCCAGCGAGATGCGACCACTGCACTCTATGCGAACGAGACAGAAGCTCAGGTATTCTTGGCTGATCTTGACGAGGCGCTCGCTCGGGCGCGACAGTCGAACGGAAGTGTTCAATCAGCGCTTGCAACGCTTGAGCTACCGGAGGGATCAAGCTACGAAAACGGAATGCTCAGTGTCTCGTTCGCGCAAGATAACGGACGAACGCTCGATATTGAGCTGGCCATTCCTAGCACGGCATCGTATGAAATAATGGCATGGAGAGCAACGACGGAGTGGAACGAAGAAGATCCGGATAAGATCTTCTGGTCAGCTCCGCAAGACTAAGTAAATTCGATCGAAAGCATCGCGAAGGGATAGGAACTACTATGAAGATTCGGGAATTACTGCAAGAGATGGTGGATCAGAATGCGTCTGACATTTTTATCGTTGCAGGCTTGCCACTTACCTATCAAGTCGAAGGAAGACAGGTGCGCTGGGATGCGCCTCTCATGCCTTCGGACACAAGCGAGGTCGTGCATGCGATCTATGGGTTGGCGGGACGTGATATCGAACCATTCCTGAGTTCGCATAATCATGATGACGATTATTCGTTCGCTGTTGCAGGACTTGGACGCTTTCGTGTGAATGTATTTCGTCAGCGTGGATCGCTTTCGGCCATCATCCGCATCATTCCCTTCACGCTGCCTACACCTGAAGATTACAACATCCCTGAAGAAGTCATGTCGTGCGCGCAGTTCGAGAAGGGCCTCGTACTTGTAACAGGGCCTGCGGGTGCAGGCAAGTCAACGACACTTGCATGCATGATCGATCGTTTGAATCATGAGCGAACGGGCCACATCATTACCATGGAAGATCCGATCGAATACGTACATCGTCACGATAAGTGCATCGTTACTCAGCGAGAGATCCCGACCGATATCGCTACTTATTCCGAAGCGCTCCGTTCTGCTATGCGCGAATCTCCTGATATCGTCCTGCTCGGCGAAATGCGCGATCAAGACACCATCGGTACAGCAGTCACCGCAGCCGAGATGGCACAGCTCATCTTCTCGACACTACATACTACGGGTGGCGCGAACACGGTCGATCGTATCCTTGACGCATTCCCTGCTAATCAGCAGCGTCAGATTCGCATGCAGCTTTCAATGGTCTTGCAGGCGGTCGTCAGTCAACAGCTCGTACCGAGCTTGGATGGCTCGGTCGTTCCTGCGTTCGAGGTCATGCGCGTTAATCCCGCTATTCGCAATCTCATTCGAGAAGAGAAGACCCACCAGATCGACAGCGTCATCGCGGCAAATGGTGCGGCTGGCATGCGTACGATGGATCAAAGCTTGTTCGATCTGGTCAAAGAAGGAAAGATCGCGAAGGATGTTGCGCTCAAGTACAGCATTCATCAAGAAGCACTTGAGAAGCGCTTTGCTGCAGAAGGCATTCAGTGATCTTCGAGGAAATGGATCGAACTTATAAAAAATGGCCTGATCGTTCGATCAGGCCATTGTGTTTTTGAGAACGTTTACCGATGACAGATCAAAAACTAGCGGAACATAGCGATGGCGTCGGCTACTTTCTTGTATTCGTCCTGGACTGTTGGGAGCAGCATCTTCGCACGTTCATGGTCATGAGCACGTAGTGCCTCGGTGATCTCGCTGGCATAATCTGAAAGATCGATAAAGCCCATGTCGCGTGAAACGCCCTTTAGAGTATGTGCTGCACGGAAGGCCTCATCCCAGTTGCCATCTGCCATATTGTTGACCAGATTGCCATAGCTTACATCGTCAGCGAACATGGTGACGAACTTTGCAACACGATCATTCGTGCGCAATCGTCCAATAACGCCTGCATAATCGCCACCAGCGATCTGGTAGAGGGTCTCGATCACTTCACTCGGTATTTGCTCTGCCATGATGTCTTCCTATTCTGCTGGTGTAACGTTGCGAATGTGGGTCACGCCGCGTCCATTGGAAAGCTCGAAGGGCGATTCAAGCCATTCTTCGTGTCCTGTTATACGAATGATCTTGCCCACGAATCCTGTGATCTGCGAATCATCGTCGAGTTGCCAAAGGGATTTCGCGATGATAGCGCACTCGTATACATTGTCATCATAAGGAAAGAGGCAATCCATCCTGATGAGTGGGTTTTGTGGCGTGGTTGACTTGATCGCTTCGCTGAAGCGCTGGATGACATCGTCCCCAATGGCCTTGATGACGACTTCGTTATGAGCTGGATCAGGTATCTGAGCTGGAACATCGAAGCGCCTCGCTGCCCAATTGGGCACGGAGAGTATATCGAGGGCGTAATCGTAATCGAATTGCAGATGGTGCGATATCTCTGTAGCGAAGTGGTTCTTCTGACGTTCATGCTCAAGTTGGCCGAGTGCATATTCGGTTACGTCAAGCGCTTCGGCGCTTTGGATGGCGGGCGCGATCGACTGAAGCTCTTCATAGCTATCGAAGACTTCGCCGGGTTTCGACATCTCTTGTCGAATGGTATCCTGCGCTTCGAGTAGGCACTCTAAGAGAAGCGGACTGAAGGTACCGCATTCCCCGTTCATGATCATTTCTATTGCGGTTTCATGGCTGTATGCGGGCTTATATACGCGCTCGCTCGTGAGTGCATCATAGACATCTGCCAAGGAGACCACTTGTGCCGATATGGGGATTTCGTCACCTTTCAGGCCATCAGGATATCCGCGGCCGTCATAGCGTTCATGGTGCCATCGCGCGATCTCGCATGAGATCTTGATGAGGGGTTCGTCTTGGAATGGCACATCAGAGAGCATCTGGTGTCCGATGACCGTATGCTGCTTCATTGCCTCGAATTCTTCATCGGTCAGTTTGCCTGGCTTGTTCAAGACATTTTCATCGATGGAGATCTTGCCGATATCATGCAAGGCAGAAGCCTTCACAATCAGGTCTCGCTGTGCATAGGAAAGATTATGCGCTGTATTATGCTTCGCGATTTGACTGAGCAGGATCTCGGTCAGTTTTCCGATGTTCACAACATGAAGCCCGCTCTCGCCATTACGGAATTCGACGATATGGGAGAGGATGGTGACCATAAGGTTGCCATTACGCTCTTTTTCGAAGATCTCGTTAGCGACCATGTTCATGAGCTGGCGCTGCTTAGCGTAGAGCTTGACCGTATTGCTGACGCGTCGAATGACGATGAGCGCGTCAAAGGGGCGATTGATGAAATCGGTCACGCCTTGATTGTAGGCGCGCTCAATGAATTCTGGGGAGGTCTCGGCTGAGATGGCGATTACGGGGATGTACTGGATCCAGCGATTCTTATTCATGGCTTCGAGCACACCGAAGCCATCAACCTTGGGCATGACCATATCAAGCACTACAAGCGATATGTCAGCAGCTCGACGCTGGAGGATCGCGATGGCTTGCTCGCCATCTTCTGCTTCGATGATGTCGTAATCATCGCAGAGGATATCGGAGAGCAGCGCACGATTCATCATCGCATCATCGACGATGAGAATGGTTGCGCGTTCTGTTTCTTTCATGCTGATGGGGCTCACTCCTCGTGTGGGGCAATCGAACCTCGACAGCGTTCTTTCAGTCGAGTATGCCCATTATACGGGTTAGATTCGAGCATTTGAACAATCGAAATAAAAAACCATGGCTAAGACGAGGAAATGATCGCACTAGATCCATGGTCATTGAAATGTGATGCCTGTCGCAAGAAAGATGAACCCCCACAGAATGCCAATGATCCAAAGGAGTGCAAGGATTGCGATGTTTTGCTTCGCGGATGCATTCGCGCGAAAAAGGACCAAGAGCCCGATACCAGCGGAGACCAGCAGGCCAGCCATCATAGAGGCGGTCGAGATGGTGCCTTCTAAGAACAGCTCGGTTATGACCACGCTCGCTGCGCAATTTGGGATCAGACCAACAGTGGCAGATGCAACGATCGAGAGCGCGGGCTGTGCATCCAAGAACGAGGCGAGGGTGTTTTCGCCAACTACAGCGATGAGTGCATTGATGGCAAGCGTGATCAGAAAAACGAAGAAGGTCACTTGTAGAGTGTGCACTGTGGCACTGCGCAAGATGCCACCCGTTTGCTTACCGCAGCCGCAATGGTCGTGCTCGCACATATGATGGATGTCGATCTTATCGTGCTTGCCATGGTGAACCGCTCGATAGATGAAGTCGATCAAAAAGCCCATCAGCACGCCGATGATCAGCTTCGATACCATGATCGCACCGATGATGCCGATATCGGCTTGTTCGGCGAGCAGCACAGGGAGCATCTCATCGGAAGTTGCAAGATAGACAGCGATCAGCGTCCCAAGCGTGATGACGCGGCCGGCATAGAGCGTAGATGCGGCTGCGGAGAAGCCACACTGCGGGAAGATGCCCACCAGCGCACCGACCAAGGGTCCTGCAAAGCCAGCTTTCTTGATCAGTTCTTCGGTCCTCTCGCTTGCTCGATGCTCGATCGCCTCGATGATGAGATAGGTCACGAACAAAAAAGGTACGAGCTTGAGCGTGTCGATGGCGGCATCGGTCAATATATCCAAAACGAAGTCCATAACGCTGCATTCTAGCACCAAGCACCAGCTTCATCGGCCTGTGTGCAGTGGGTGTGTCCATAATGTTGGATAATGAACTCCATACGGCGATCTGGAAGGGAGCCCCTTCACGTGTCTCTCGACGCTAGATCGCATCGCTCCGACCGAACTCGCTTGGATAAGGATCATCATGGCTGAATATATCGAAGGGAAACGCGCTGTTCTTGAGGCGTTCAAGGTGGGTGTTCCTGCGAAATGCTTGTATGTGGCAGACGGGATGCATGGAGACAAGAACATCAGTGAACTCACAAAACGCGCTCATAAGATAGGGCTTTCGGTGAAGCAGGTCAAGCGCATTGAGCTGGATAAACGATCCGAGCGTGGTTCACATCAAGGAGTCATGCTCGAGACGCGTTCTTTCGAATATGCGAGTGGCCAGGAGATCATCGATAAGGCACTTGCGCAGGCGGTTGACAATGGCGGCAATGCGCTCATCGTCGTGCTCGATCATATCACCGATGCGGGAAACCTCGGTGCGATCGCGCGTTCTGCTGAAGTGGCAGGTGCGGCGGGCATCATCATTCCGAATAAGCGCAGCGCGCGCGTTACAGCGGCAACCTACAAGAGTTCTGCTGGTGCGGTCTCCCATATCCCTATTGCGCAGGTAGCGAACATCGCTCAGTTCATCGATCGACTGAAGAAGAGTGACTTTTGGGTAGCGGGAGCGACCGAGAAAGCCCCTCAGTGCATTTGGGATGCTCCTATGGCGGGTAAGCTCGCATTGGTGATGGGCAACGAAGGTACAGGCCTTGCACGTCTCACGCAAGAGCAGTGTGACTTTCTGATCAGCCTTCCTCAAGCTGGTAACATCGGTTCGCTCAACGTGGCTCAAGCAGCTACTGCATGTATGTATGAATGGATGCGCCAGGCTCGTTCGAGCACACAAAGCGCAGCCGAGTAGATCGTGCGCAGGATAGGGTGAAAGGGCATGGTGAAGCGAACCAAGATCCTCATCGTGGACGGTTATAACGTGTTGCGCAGCGGTTCGCGCTATCGCTTCATGCGTCAGCAGCCTGACTACACGTTCGAGAAGTACAACCAGGTGCGCGAAGCATTTATCAGTGATGTTGCGGCATTCGCGGGCTCCGAATACCAATCGGTCACGGTGGTCTTCGATGCGGCGGAAAATGCTGAATCGGCAGGAAAAGTGCAGAAGGTCGGCCGTGTGAGGGTGGTGTTCTCGCCCTATGGATCGACCGCTGATAAGGTCATCGAGAAGCTTGCACATGATGCGCGTGAAGCAAATTATGAGGTGCTCGTCGTTACAAGCGATGCGACCATCCAAGATACGGTCTTTGGTGGCATGGTCACGCGCATGAGCGCCAATGGCTTCAGCAACGAGATCGAGGATCTGCATGATGAGGCAAAGGCTGATGAGCATGCACGCACCAGGCGCAAAGCGACCGTTGCAGATCGCCTGGATGGGGATGTGGTCGATAAGCTCAAGGCATTGCGCGATCGCCTCTAGCCTTTATAGCCTGCATGCATGGCCGCGCACGCTTCATAGATATCCTAAATCGTAAGAGAGCTGAAAGAATGAACGCGTTCATTCACGAGTATACTTATGTTTTGGAAACTAAGCGCGATGGGGGTCGTGCTTTACCATGAAGGGGGAACTTGCATGAAACCATTAGAGGGAATCAGGGTCGTCGACTTGACCACGTACATGGCCACGCCAGCCACAGGACGCATTCTGGGCGAGTGGGGTGCTGACGTCATCAAGGTCGAGGCTGCTAAAGGCGATCCTTGTCGCGTCACACAAGCGGCAGTCTTCAACATGCCCATGTCAGATGATGAGAACCTGGCGTTCGATATGGTTAACCTGAACAAGCGCTTTATCTCGCTCAATTTGAAGAGCGATGTTGGATCCGAGGTCATGGATAAGCTATTATCGCAGGCTGATGTCTTTATCACCAACACGCGTACGAAATCCTTGAGGAAGCTCGGTCTCGATTGGGAGACGCTGCACGCGAAGTATCCGCGCCTCATCATGGGTCATGGTCTTGGTTATGGTAAGAAGGGCGCCGAAAAGGATGATCCTGGTTTCGACGTGACTTGCTACATGGCGCGTGGCGGTGTGTTCGGCACGACGGTCAATCGTGGAGATGCCCCTATGATCCCGACTAACGGGTATGGTGACCTACAAGCCTCCATGTTCCTGGCGGCGGGCATCTGCGCGGCCATCATCGGTCGCTCGACCACTGGCGAGGGAGATTACGTTACCTGTGCACTTCAGCATGCAGGTGTTTATACGCTCATGACCGGCATGATATCAGCTCAGTACGGCAATCCGTATCCGAAGAGCCGTCTCGAGGTCATCTGTCCGTTCAACAATGTATACATGACTGGCGATGGGAAGTATATCGCGATGTGCGATCCGGAGTACGATCGCGACTACAACAAGATCATGGGACTTATCGGGCGCGAAGATCTGATCGACGATCCGAAATACGTGAATTGTGTCAAGATGAACGAAGCGGGCCTGAACTCCGAGGTGGTAGGTGTTTTGGATGATGCGCTTGCGAAGATGACAGCGTCAGATGCGCTGAAGCTCTTCAAGGATGCGGGCATTCCGATCGAGCTTTGCCAGACTCCACTCGATATCTACGAGGACCAGAACGTTTGGGATAATGATTATCTCGTGAAGATCAAGTATCCCGATTCGCAACGCAACATTCCCACTGTGCCGATCCAGTTCGAATCGCAACCTACGCCCGACTATACGCCAACTGGTATGCTTGGCAGTGCGACGGTCGATATCATGAAGGAGCTCGGATACACTGACGAGCAGATCGATGCCGCTTTGGCTGATGGTGCGGTATGTGGCGCGACTTCGCTTGAGGTTCTCGCAGGATAGGCCAAACTCCTCCGATACCCGTTCGCGAAATATCTATATACAAACAGCCTTTGTTACCCTACAATACAAAGGCTGTTTTTATTACACATGCGCGGTGGACTTGCGTTCGCTAGTGGCCTTGTGAGGGGTTGCGAAACCAAGGGTGAAACCGTGCAGAGGACTAACGAATGGAGAAACATGGCAAAGATCAATCTTAAGTCCCTGCTCGATGCAGGCACGCACTTCGGTCATCAGACCCGTCGCTGGAATCCCAAGATGAAACCCTACATCTTTGGTAGCCGTGGCGACATCTATATCATCGATCTCAAGCAGACCCTCTACGGACTCGATGCGGCATTCTCTGAGGTTTCCCGTATTGCCGCAAAGGGCGGTACCATCCTGTTCGTCGGCACCAAGAAGCAGGCTCAGGAATCCATCGCTGAAGCCGCGAATCGTTGTGGTATGCCTTACGTCAACTCCCGTTGGCTCGGTGGCATGCTCACCAATTTCGTCACCATTCGTGCTCGTGTCCAGCGTATGGAAGAACTCGAGGCAATGGAGGCCGATGGCCGCATGGAAATGCTTCCTAAGAAGGAACAGATCCTGCTCAAGAAGGAGCTTTCCAAGCTTCAGACCAATCTGAATGGCATTCGCAACATGAAGCGCATCCCTGATGCGGTCTTCGTTGTCGACACCAATCGCGAACAGATCGCGATCCACGAAGCTCGTCGTCTTAGCATCCCGATCGTCGGCACGCTCGACACCAACTGCGATCCTGATGATGTCGATTATGGCATCCCTGCTAACGATGACGCTATTCGCTCGGTGCGCCTTTTGTGCGATTTCGTCGCTGATGCGGTCATCGCTGGTACGGGCACCGAAGTCACCGTTGACGAGATGGCGGCACCCTCTGAAGCTGCCGAAGCGGTCGAGCAGCAGAAGCTCGAGAACGAAGAGCTGCATGATAACGCAGAAGAAATGGCCCGCTAAACAGGCTTTTCAGTAAACTTACGATAAAGTTCAAGAGGGGGCAGGTTAGGTTTAGCCTGCCCTTTTTCAAGAAAGGATAGACCTATGGCAAACGTTACCGCTGGTATGGTAAAAGAGCTCCGTGAAATGACCGGTGCAGGCATGATGGAGTGCAAGAAGGCGCTCGTCGAAGCTGACGGCGATATGGATAAAGCCGTTGACGTTCTTCGTACGGCAGGTCTTGCATCTGTTGCCAAAAAGGCTGGTCGTGCTACGAATGAGGGTGCTGTCGTTGCCCGTGTCACCGAAGATATGCGCGCTGGTGCGCTGGTCGAGCTCAACTGCGAGACCGACTTCGTTGGCATGAACGAGAAGTTCCATCATTACGCAGAGAAGATCGCTAAAGCGGTTCTCGATCATGCTCCTGCGGACATCGAGGCTTTGCGCGCGTGCGATGCAGAGGGCGAGACCGTCGAGGCGGTCATCACCGATGCTATCCATACGCTGGGAGAGAACATCCAGCTCGCTCGTTTCGCGTATGCCACTCAGGCGACCGGTGCTGTCGCAAGCTATGTGCATGGTGGCGGCAAGATCGGTGTTCTGGTCGAATTCAATCTGGGCGATCCTGAGGTCGTCTTCAAGCATGAGTTCAAGGCATATGGTCGCGATATCGCGATGCAGGTTGCTGCGGCTTCTCCAGTCGCTGCTACGCGCGATGCGGTCGATCCTTCAGTCGTCGCTCATGAAATGGAGATCTACAAGGCACAGGCTGCTGAATCTGGTAAGCCTGAGAATATCCAGGAAAAGATCGCGACAGGTCGTCTCGAGAAGTTCTACAAGGAAAGCGTTCTTACCGAGCAGGCTTACGTCAAGGATCCTGATAAGTCCGTTTCTGACTATACCGCTGAAGTCGCTAAGGAGCTTGGCACCACGATCGAGATCGTCAACTTCACACGCTTCGTTTTGGGCGAGTAATATCACCGTATAGGCTTTTGAGGCCCTTCGTCTGTTCGACGTGAGTTGAGCAGGCGGAGGGCTCTCTGTCATAATATGGGAACATTCTTTTCGAGATTGGATAGGCAGCATGGCAGAAGAAGTAATCGTCACGCATGGGCGTAGCCATCTTTCTGGCACGGTTCGCGTAAGCGGAGCGAAGAACTCGGCTCTGAAGCTCATCGCTGCTTCGCTTCTCGGTCAGGGTAAGACTATCCTGCATAATGTCCCTAATATCTCCGACATCGACATCATGATCGAAGTGCTCAGGAGTCTGGGTGCGACGGTCGAGCGTACCGATCATACCGTTGCCATCGATACAACGAATGCGACTGGTTTCGAGACGCCATATGAACTTGTTTCCAAGATGCGTGCGAGCATCTCCATCCTCGGCCCGCTCATCGCTCGCTTCGGTAAAGCGCGCGTGGCGATGCCGGGTGGATGCAAGATCGGAGCGCGCAAGATCGACATCCATCTTGCTGTACTTGAGGCTCTCGGCGTATCGTTTGCTAACGACCATGGGTATCTCTATGCATCGACCCCGAACGGGCTGCACGCTTCGAAAGTCTTCCTAGATTTCCCGAGCGTTGGTGCGACCGAGAATATGCTCATGGCATCTGTTACCGCTGAGGGTACGACGGTCATCGATAATGCGGCGCGCGAACCTGAGATCGAAGATCTCGCCAACATGCTCAACGAGATGGGTGCGCAGGTGCAGGGAGCAGGTACCTCTACTATCGTGGTGCAAGGCGTTCAGCTTTCCGATCTTCACCCGTGCGAGCATTGGGTGGTGGGCGATCGCATCGAAGCGGGCACCTTCCTCACTGCGGGCGCGCTTTTGGGCGGTCCGATAACCGTAGAAGGGATCGACCCTGATTTCTTGCGTACTGTCATGATGAAGTTCGAGGAGATGGGCGTTGAGGTGTCGACCACGCAAGACTCCATCACGGTCTCAAGAACCGAGCCGCTACGCGCGACCGATATCCAGACACTGCCTCATCCTGGTTTCCCGACGGATCTGCAAGCGCAATTCTCGTTGCTCGCGGCATTTGCAGAAGGGTGCTCTGTCGTATCCGAGAATATCTTCGAGAATCGTTTCATGTTCGCTTCCGAACTGAATCGTATGGGCTCCGATATCTCGCTCGATGGGCATCATGCGCTCATTCGTGGAGTATCGAGGTTGCAGGGTGCGCCAGTGTCCTCGCCCGACCTGCGAGGAGGCGCAGCGCTCGTTATTGCCGGTCTTGCTGCTGAAGGTGAAACGCGTATTCATGACATCTACCATATCGACCGTGGTTATGAGGACTACGTGGGTAAATTGCGCTCGTTGGGCGCGAGCGTGGAGCGCGTCGAAGCCTGATGGCGCTATAATAAGGTCACGTTATCACGTACTTGAAGATTAAACGAACCACTGAAACGAAGGTGCATCTTCGTTTCGATGCATAACGAGGGGTCTATGCCTACCAAACGAAGTTCATCGCGATCTTCGCGTCCAGCTCGCAAATCTAAGGGCTTATGGTCTTCTTCTGTGATCGGCAGCCATGCTGCTCCTCACCCATCATCGCGTCCGAAACGCCGTCCGGGCAAGATGAGCTCAGGCGCTCTACGCAGATCAGTTCGAGATACTACCAAACAACGTCCTTCCAAACGTCGTTCAGCTTCGATCGATAAACGTTCAGCTGAAATCAACCAGATGCAGGTTCCGACCCACTCGGTCGATCAGCGCACGAGCCAACATGCAGGCAGTAAGTCGCGTGCTCAGGAGTTCATGAAGCGCCGCAGGCGCAACAGCATTATCATCGCGGTCGTTGCGGCAGTAGTGGTCATCTTCCT
>CABRGJ010000001.1 GCA_902470405.1 uncultured Eggerthella sp. | reverse complement strand
CCCTGACCTCAGGCTTGGAAAGCCCGCGCTCTCCCAGCTGAGCTAATGCCCCACAAAAAAATAGCAACTCGTGTTGCACTACGCGATGGATCTATTTGACCCTCGAACTTTATAATAAACACTCCACCGGCTAACTCGGCTCACGGTGGAGTGTTTATCCACAAAAAATGGTGGGCCCAAGCAGATTTGAACTGCTGACCTCACGCTTATCAGGCGTGCGCTCTAACCAACTGAGCTATGGGCCCGAAAATCGCGCTTATTAAATATATGAAACTCATAGTTTTTTTTCAAGAGTTTTTTAACAGTTTTTTAGAAGCGGGAAGAAATGGCCGTTTGTGGAAGGCATTTATTCATCATTTTCGAAATCTTCGGGTTTGATCGTCTTGATGAAGGTATGAAACTGCTCGATATCATTTTCATCAATTACATGGTTCTTCTTGATGATATAAGGAAACGACTGAGCAGCAAGCACCGATTCTTCGACATATATGGGTGCATTTTGGCGAATAGCAAGATTGATCGCATCGCTCGGCCGCGCGTCAAGATCGATCAGGTCGCCATGATGTCGTAAATAAAGGCGGACGAAAAAGGTGTCGTTCTTCACATCTGTGATGAGAACATGGTCGACATAGGTATTGAGATTCGTAAGCGCATCAAGAAAGACATCGTGCGTGACCGGCCGCGGAAGACGGATCTTCTCTATCGCAAGCCCCATTTGCGTCGCCTCAGTAAGCCCGATCCAAATCGGAAGCACTTTACAAGTATCTTGGACAGGAGCATCACTATAAGGACGAAGCACGAGAACAGACGGCGATACCGCCTGCGAAATGATGAGCGTTTGTATATAGCATCGGATCATTATTGCTTCTTACGTCGTCTCCCCTTCTCACCATACGTTCTTTTTTGCACTCCCTTAGCTCGATCAGCAAAAAGACACAGCTTCGTCACCTGTTCACCATGAAAAAAGGCCAGGAGACAAATCCTGGCCTTTTTCTTCTATTCACCTGCAGTTAATCATTCATCCGTGATTAACTGAGCGATTAAAAATTCTTGCGTGCGGTTCTATTACTATTCGACATCATCGAGCAATGAAGTTTGGTCTTCTGATACTTCATTCTTCGTTCTCTTCTTTGCTCCAGACCCCTCTGTAATAGCCACCGCGGTCACCTTATCTTTATCCGCAACATTCATGATATGAACGCCTTGGGTCGAACGGCCCAACTCCGAAATACCACGAACTGGCGTGCGAACCACAACACCGTCGTTGGTGATGATCATCAGCTCGTCATCGGCTTCGACGATCTTCATGGCCGCCAGCAAACCTTTCTTCGCTGTCATCGTAATCGTGAAAACGCCTTGACCACCACGATGATGAACAGGATAGTCTTCGACGGGAGTTCGCTTACCGTATCCTCGTTCTGTGATAACGAACAGATCAGAACCAGGACGTACGATCTCCATGCCAAGCACTTTCGCATCGAGTTGGACGTTCATTCCACGAACGCCCTGGGTATCGCGTCCCATTGCACGAACTTCTTCTTCATCCCACTGGATCGCTTTACCCGCAGATGAGACCATTATGACCTTTTCACCTGCCGCAACACGTTGAACGGAAATAAGCTCATCGCCGTCTTTCAAGCTGATCGCGATAAGACCGTCGCGACGGGTGCGATCATAGAGCTTCATCGCGGTCTTTTTGACCATGCCCTGCGCAGTCGCGAACATAAGGTATTCGTCTTCAGGAAAATCCTTCGTTGCGATGACCGCTGATACACTCTCATCCTTCTCGAAAGGCAACAGATTCACGATCGCGTTGCCGCGCGCATGGCGAGATGCCTCTGGGATCTCATAGACTTTCAGGCGATAAACCTTGCCTTTGTTCGAGAAGAACAAAATGTAATCATGCGTTGATGCGATGAAGAGATGCTCGACAAAATCGCTCTCTTTAAGGTTCACACCTTGCATGCCCTTACCGCCGCGTTTCTGCTGACGATAGGTCGAAACGGGCAGACGCTTGATATAGCCAGCCTTAGTCACCGTAACTGCAACTTCTTCTTCAGCGATCAAGTCTTCAACGTCGAGATCCTTTGCAGCGCCAGTGATCTTGGTCTTTCGTGGCGTAGAATATTTCTCTTTGATCTCGAGCAGTTCTTCTTTGATGACCCCGTGAACCATCGAGGTGTCGTTCAAAAGCTGATTGTAATAAGCGATGTTCTTGCGCAACTCCGCTAGCTCGCTTTCGATCTTCTCACGTTCGAGACCGGTCAAACGACGCAGCCGCATCTCAAGGATCGCTTCGGCTTGCTTTTCAGAAAGTTTGAATTCCTTGATCAGGCGATCCTTCGCCTCGACATCTGTTTCAGAAGAACGGATGATGCTGATGACCTTGTCGATATCATCGAGGGCAATAACGAAACCTTCGAGAATATGAGCGCGTGCTTCAGCTTTCGCAAGATCGTAGCGCGTTCTGCGTTGGATGACTTCTTCTTGATGAAGAATGTAATAGTGCAGCATCTCCTTCAAAGAGAGGGTGCGCGGAACGCCGTTCACCAGTGCGAGCATATTGCAGCCAAAGCCGACCTGCAACTGAGTATGCTTAAAAAGTTTATTCAGAACGACCTGCGGGATCGCATTTTGTTTCAGGTCGATGATGATATCGATACCCGTACGATCCGCAGCGTCATGAACGCTCGAAACTTCAGGCAATTTCTTATCACGAACAAGATCGGCGATCTTCTTCAGTAGATTCGTACGGTTGACTTGATACGGGATCTCGGAGATGACGATCGAGCTCTTGCCGTTTTTACCCTCTTCGATCTTGCATTTTGAACGGATAGTAAGGCTACCACGACCAGTTTCATAGGCTTCCTTGATTCCCTCACGTCCCATGATGGTCGCACCAGTTGGAAAGTCAGGACCAGGCAGAACGGTCATGAGCTCTTCGGTTGTCACGTCAGGATTATCGAGCATCATGCAAGTAGCATCGATGGTCTCGCCCAGATTGTGCGGTGGAATATTCGTAGCCATGCCGACCGCGATACCAGAAGATCCATTGACGAGCAGATTTGGGAAACGTGCTGGTAGAACAACTGGTTCTTCGAGTGATTCATCATAGTTCGGCTGGAAATCGACCGTCTCTTTGTCGAGATCGCGCAACAACTCCATTGCAGGCTTATCAAGACGAGCTTCGGTATAACGCATCGCAGCTGCTGAGTCACCGTCGATGGAACCGAAGTTGCCATGACCATCGACCAGTGGAACCCGCATAGAGAACCATTGTGCCAAACGGACCATCGTATCGTATACTGCCGTATCACCATGCGGATGGTATTTACCAATAACATCACCGACAGTACGCGCGGACTTTGCATGAGGACGACGAGGCGTGATACCGCTTTCATTCATCGCGTAAAGGATACGACGATGAACAGGCTTTAAGCCATCGCGTACATCAGGAAGAGCACGAGAGACGATAACGCTCATCGAGTACTCAAGAAATGATGTACGCATCTCCTTGCTCAATTCAGCAGGGAAAACGTTCGAAGGTCCTGATTCTTCTACGATCTCAATATCGATTTCTTCATTATTATCAGCCACAAGAGCTCCTTTAAGTAAGGATCGGTCTTACAAATTCGATTAATACGTACGTTGATTAGTTAGATGTCGAGGAAACGGACATCGCGCGCGTGCTTTTGAATGAACTCTTTGCGCGGTTCAACTTGATCGCCCATCAGTTCACTCACCACACGTTCTGCTTCTGCAGCGTCATCGACACTGACTTGGAGCAAAGTACGTGATTTCGGTTCCATGGTGGTCTCCCAAAGTTGTTCAGGGTCCATCTCACCAAGACCTTTATAACGCTGAAGCGAAATGCTATCGCGATCCTTTTCAGGAATCTCTGCAAGACGATCTGCAAGTGCATCATCGTTGAAGATGTATTCCAGCTTTTTTCCGCCCTTCTTCTTCAAACCATAGAGCGGCGGCTGCGCGATATAGATATATCCACGCTGAATAAGCTCAGGCATATAGCGGTAAAAGAAAGTAAGTAGCAGACAACGAATATGAGCACCGTCAACATCAGCGTCTGTCATGATGATGATGCGATGATAGCGAGCGTTATCTGCATTGAAATCCGCGCCGATGTTCGTTCCGATCGCAGTGATGAGCGAAGAGATGGTATCTGAGGAGAGGCTTCGGTTCAGACCTGCACGTTCAACGTTCAAGATCTTTCCGCGAAGTGGCATGATAGCCTGATATTTACGATCACGGGCCATCTTCGCAGAACCACCTGCAGAATCGCCCTCGACAATGAAGATTTCAGAATCAGCAGGATTCTTGCTCGAGCAGTCTGCAAGCTTACCTGGCAGTGAGAATGAATCGAGCACACCCTTACGGCGTGTCATCTCGCGCGCTTTACGTGCTGCTTCACGTGCCTTGAATGCCTGAGAGGCTTTATTGATGATGCGTTTTGCAGGTGCAGGATTCTCTTCAAGATACTCCGCAAGTCCTTTAGTGACCGCGCTTTGGACTAAACCACGAATCTCAGTGTTACCAAGCTTACCTTTCGTTTGGCCCTCGAACTGCGGATCGCGCAATTTCACAGAAACGACCGCTGCGAGACCTTCACGGGTATCGTCGCCAGAAAGGTTCGGGTCTTTTTCTTTCAAGATGCCTTTGCTACGCGCATAGTCGTTGATCGTACGCGTAACACCTTGCTTGAAACCATCAAGATGCGTACCACCATCGATCGTGTTGATATTGTTTGCGAAGGACATGACCGAATTGGTCGAATACGACGTGGTCCACTGCATAGAGATCTCGACCATGCCGTCTTCATTCTCAACTTCGAAATAGATCGGCTTATTCAGTGTTTCTTTACCTTGATTGATATACTTCACAAAATCTTGAAGTCCACCTAAAGCCTGGAATACTTCCTTGGTCGGCTTCCCATCCTCATTGAGCGTGCGCTCGTCCGTGAGTGTGATCTTCAGACCCTTGTTTAAAAATGACATCTCTCGAAAACGTGCTGCGAGTGTTGAATAATCATAAACAGTGGTCTCTTGGAAGATCTCTGGATCAGGCCAGAAAGTGACCGTTGTGCCCGTGCTTTTCGTGGTGCCAATCTTATGAAGCTTCTCTTTCGTCTTACCATGATCGAACGAGATCTCATACTCGGTCCCATCGCGACGAACTTGCACGACTACTTTAGTTGAAAGCGCATTTACGACAGAAACACCAACACCATGAAGGCCACCTGAGACCTTATACCCTTCTCCGCCGAATTTGCCACCTGCATGAAGGATCGTTAGAACGACCTCGACTGTAGGAATCTTCTCTTTGGGATGTTTATCAACAGGAATACCACGACCATTATCGACAACAGTGATCGAATTATCTTCATGGATGGTCACATCGATATCAGTACAAAAACCAGCAAGTGCTTCATCTACTGCGTTATCTACAACCTCATAGACAAGATGGTGAAGTCCACGAGGGCCAGTAGAGCCGATATACATACCAGGACGTTTGCGAACCGCTTCAAGTCCTTCAAGAATCTGAATGTCTGAACCATCATAGTGAGATTTATTAGTGGCCAATCTAACTCCTTTTTGAACAGCGTTTTATTGGAACCGGGGAATCTGTAGAAATTCCCAAAATATAGTGGTCATTCTAGCATAAAACACAATAGTTAGCGTACTGGTGCATGGAATATATCTGAAAGAGGTTGTGAGCTTATCTAAGCGGCAAAAAAGAAATTTTTAAAGAAAAGTTTATTCTTCAATTTGATGTTCTTTAGTCGCTTTAAGGAGTCGCTCAAATGAGTTACGAATATCATCGTCAGAGATCTTAGAGACTTGAGTTTTTATCTCTTGTTCCTCCTCCGGCGACAGCCGGCGAATTTTTTGAGGATTTTTTTGCAATCGCTCCTTGAAAGGATAATTCTCTTTATAGGCTCCGCGCGAGATCTTAATGATGAATTCATCGATCTTGATCCCGAATAGTTCACGGTATTTTAAAACAATAAGCTCACGTTGAGCATTTAGTTCCGCTGCTACCGTTGAATTATCTACGTATGCGGTCAATCTAAGCGTTGTTTCGCGTGAAATATCCCTGTCTTCTTTGATCAAGTAAACAGAATTAATATGCTTCAGAATAAAAGGATCGACACAAGCGGCGAATTGCTCATGCACCTGTCTTATCTTCCGCTCGACAAGTATCTTGCGTTTCTGCTCTTCAGGAAGACGATCGATGATGATATTCATAAGGCCTGAGATGTGTTGGGTTCTCTTCTTCATTGATCTTTTCTCTTCTTATCCAGTTGATCTCTCTTGATCAAGGTGAATGATGTTTGCTTTCTTAAGAAACTCATCATCAAAATAAGAAAGGTTGGTCGAGGTGATAAATGTTTGCATATCAGGTGATATCGCACGGATGAGCTGCACTCTTCGATCCTCATCTAATTCAGACATCACATCATCAAGAAGAAGAACGGGAGTTTGTCCGAGTATATCTTTAAGTAATGCTACTTCTGCCATCTTATAGCTAAGGACAAGAGAACGCTGCTGACCTTGACTAGCAAAATCACCAGCATCTTTATCATCGATCTTGAAAATAATCTGATCAGCATGTGGCCCGAAAAGCGACGATCCCCGCTGGTGTTCACGTAGAAACTCTTGTTCGATGATCCGGTCGAGCTCTTCTTTAGCCTCAGTGCGGGAAAAATCAGGAAATTCAGTCGATATTTCAGAAGGGGAACGATATTTATCCCAAGAAGGAATGTAATTGATAGATATTCGTTCTTTACCATCACAAAGATCGCTATAAAACTGCTGAATATATGGAATGAGCTGGCTCACAAGATGCGTACGTAAAACGAATAAATGAGACCCGATCGTACTCAATACTTCATTAACGCTTTCAAGAAACCCATGCGAGGTCATTTCCTTGAGATATTTATTCTTTTGTCTCAAGATTCGCTCATAATCACGACGAACCGTATGATAATTCGCAGAGATCTGATCTCCTAGATCATCGATCTGAGCGCGTTTGATACTCTGTGATCCTTTAATGAATGTTAGATCGTCTGGTGAGAAGATGACTGAAGGAAGAATTCCTCTCAAACTCTTGATCTGTTTGCGTTTCCCATTAAGTGAAAAAATACGTTTTCCTTCTTGAAGCGCCAGGCTAAGATCAAGTTTTCTCACTTCATCTGACAGGTTCGCTTTAATGAAGGCATGATCTTCTCCAAACTTTATGAAGTGATCTGACCGAGAACTACGAAATGAAGTAAATGCGGTTAAAAGTTGGATCCCTTCGATAAGATTAGTCTTTCCGATCGCATTGGGCCCAATAAAAAGTGTGATATCCCCAAGATCACGTAACTCATACTCGGAATAATTCCGAAAATTTCGATAGATAATCTGCTGAATCTTTAAACCCATAGTCTTGAAAATACTCGCACTACAAGAGGATTACTAGGCAATGGGTTCGTTCTCTTTATTAAAAACGTACAGGCATGATGAGGTAGAGGAAATTTTCCTCACCGGTCGACTGGAGAACGCCCGGTTTCATCTCACCGAGTAGATTGAAAGAGATGTCTTCTGATTGCATAGAAGACAAGCCATCTAACATGAATGAATAATTAAATGCAATATCGAGAGATTCACCTTCAACAGAACAAACAAGCGACTCTTGTGCATTACCGACATCTTGAGAGGTTGAGATCAAAGTCACGATGCCAGCTTCAGCATCGACTGACACTTGAACAGGAGATACTTTATTACTGAGTAGTGAAACGCGGCGAATCGCATCCATAAGAGCAGAGCGCGAAAGGTTGACTTTAGTCGTATAGGCATCTGAGAGCAACTGTTTGTAATTCGGAAAGACTCCTTCGATCCTTCGATTGATGAAAGTGGCATTTTGGTAGGTGACCACGATCTGATTCTCGTTCAATGCAAGCACGATCGGCTCAGAGCTTGACGGAAGAGCAGTGATATCTTGCAAGAAACTGCCCGAAATGACTGCTTCGAATTCACGTGGAGGAACTGAATCGAGCGTCACCTCTGCAACAGCGAGGCGATATGAATCAGTTGCGACCATCTTTAAGCTCGTACCAGTCTGCGAGATCAAGATACCAGTGAGCACAGGATGGCTCTCATCTCGAGAAACGGTTTTCGCAGTGCTTTTAACCATCGAGGCGAATGTGCCGAAAGGAAACGAGATTTCCTGTTCTGCTTCAACTTCAGGGAAGAGCGGGAAATCAAGTGGGTTGAGCGTTTTGAGTGAATAGGTGGTGTTATTGCAAAAAACTGTTGCAGTTGATTCATTTGTGGTTATGCTCACAGCCATATCAGGAAGATTCTTTACGATATCTGAAAAGAGTTTTGCAGGAACTACCGTGTCACCAGGTTCTTCAACGAGTGCAGGAAGAATAACCCGAATGGAGAGCTCGAGATTCGTCGTTTGAAGGACGATCTCTCCATCTCGTGCTTGAATGAGGATGCCTGACAGGATCGAAAGAGTCGAACGGCTCGATGAACCTTTCACGACTGTATTGAGCGCATGCGAGAGTTCAGACTGATTGACGCTGACTTTCATGAATATACCTACATTCTTTTTCATAACAAGGCCGATCGAAATCGATGACCATTGAACATTGAGATGACGATTCGATTATAGCTTGCTCTTTCGAACTTGCATCCCTGAATCATCACGCTTTTCGTGAAGCTCTTTTCTTCTAATTCTTTTTATTTTATTAAGTAGGTTGTTGTAATAATAAGTACGGTTGAAATGTTAAGAACTTATCTTTATGCAGATGAAACAAAGAAAAGAGAAGGTATATTCTTGTTGATAAGAGAGATGACTTTCCACATGGAAAAGACGTTTAATTAGTTATCCCGAGAGTGCATACTGTTTTAAACACTGTATTTCACTTACTTCCACTGCTTATGCACTAATATTTTTTTATTTTCGTCCCAATTTACGGACAAACGGTAGAGCTATTTTTTTGGATCAATATTGCTGTGTACGAAGCTTCTCACGGATGGCTTCAATCTCTTCACGAAGGTTGCGATCCTCGTTGAGCCCTTTTTCAATCAGATCGAATGAATGCATGATAGTCGAATGATCACGGTTGAATGCTTTTCCGATCTCGGCATACGTGG
The DNA here is from genome assembly GCA_902470405.1 of uncultured Eggerthella sp. GTDB lineage: Bacteria > Actinomycetota > Coriobacteriia > Coriobacteriales > Eggerthellaceae > Anaerotardibacter. Next base: position 10,587 of record CABRGJ010000001.1, on the reverse strand, counting down.
TGTTGATCAATTCTCGGGCAAGATAGATAGCAACTTGGCGTGGATGTGCGATCGGGCGACTTCTTTTTTTACTAACCAGATCACTATGAGAGACATGATAGAAATCCTCAACGGCCGCCTGTATGGTTTCGATCGTGAAACGAGTACCACTTTCGTTGATGAAGTGGTTTGCAAGCATATCCTTTACATCTTGGGTGGTCAGACTATTATCACGGTTCATCTTGATCGCGAAGATAACGTTTGTGATAGCGCTTTTCAATTCACGAATATTCGATCCAGAGTGTTCAACGATATAATCGAGGATGTCATCAGAAAGATCGAAATTGAAGTCTTCATCTTGTTGGTACTGCTGGATGAAGTTCTTGATGATGCTTCGCTTTGTTTCATCATCCGGGGGTTGGATATCGATCGTCGCTCCTGAATTGAAGCGAGAGGTATAACGCTCTTCTAAGTCAATGTTCTTCGGTGCGCGATCTGCGCTGAAGACAAATTGTTTTCCTTGGCTGATGCCTGCATTGAAGATCCTAAACAACGTATCAAGCGTGCCTGCTTTACCTTGAAGACTCTGGATATCATCAATGAGCAATACATCTGCTTCTTTGAAGAATGCTTCAAAATTCTTGAAGCTTGATTTATCAATTGATTTTTCACGAGCTGCGTCGGAATAACGGTTGACGAGCTCCATCGAGTCGATATAGATCACATTCAGATCACGATATTGTTCGCTGATGTAATTCTTGATAGCGCACATTAAGTGAGTCTTACCAACACCACTTCGTCCATAGATAAATAAAGGATTAAGATTTGAGGTACCTGGTCGTTCAGCAACTTCAGTAGCCATCGCATATGCGAGGCGATTGGAATCACCGATAACAAATGAATCGAAAGTGAGCAGGCTTGCGGTTGTGTCTGTAGAGGTTTGCTCGGTAGAGTCGTCTATCTCTGTGGTTGATATGAGATTGGTATTGTTTAAGAGATCGTTCGTTTCGGTTTTCTCTTGATGAGACAATAAAGGAGACTGATCATCCCGTACGATTGTTGGTGTAGGGGTTTGTAGAGTATTTCCTTGTACGGCCTGAAGTGGTTTTTCATGCGTTATAGAAGAAGGCATACTCCCTTCTTCTTCCTCTTCTGCGGTCGTGTCGACTTCTATTTGAACAAGGAAATCAACACCATAAAGATCTTCGAGCGCTCGTTTGATATCTTTCACGTAATGTCGCTCGACCCATTCTTTGATGAATGCTGTTCCAGCTGTAAGCATGACGAATCCAGGACTCACTGCTTGTATTTGAATGCGAGAGAAAAATGCATCGATTTGAGAAGGATTGACACCAGGATATGATTTGATCGTCTGTATGAGCTTATCCCATACTTCTTGGATATCCATACCGATCCTTCCTGATACATGCATTATTGAGACGGTCTCTCATATTAGCAAGAGATTGTGGAAAAATCAGGCATTTGATCGATTTATAAAGAAAGTGCTACTTGAATTCCCTTATCAGTGAGTCGTCGTTTCTTGTTTATTTTTTCGATAAGACCAGCATTTTCAAGTTTCGTGAAAGCGGTATGGATACTTGAGGTAGGAAGATTTGTCTCATTATGGATATCGGTCACGCGAAGTTCTTTATGTGGAAGTAGTGCACGAATGATCACCTTGTCGTTATCGGAAAGTGAAGGGATATTATCCACCTTCAATTGTTCCTCATCAGTCAGATCGCGAAGAAGGCTGATGGTAACGACTGATCCTTGATTAATATTATCTTCGATCTTGATTGTGCCATGAGAGAACCCGAGCACTTCTTTTACTAAAGGAAGACCTGACCCCACTCCACGAATATATTTCTTCATCGGTTCACTTGCTGAAGTGAAACCTGGTTGTTGTGCGAGTTCTTTATCTTTTATTCCAGGTCCTTGATCTGCGAACCGAATAGTATTGCCTTTATCGAAGATCGAAATGACCGGCTCGCTAAAATTCGCATGGATGAAATTCTCGGTCACTTCACGGATAACCGTATAAGGGATCATACCGCCTCTTTGTTGTGCTTCCTTATATGCGGTCGATGCGATATCCTCGATGAATTTATGAGTAGGACCACCAGGTATTTGAACGATCTGCGGAGTGCTGGTCATAGTATCGTAGATTGCGATACAAGCTACCGTATTGATCATGTCGTAGTTGAAAGATCGATCTTGTGTGATCTTTTGTTCCGAGGGGATCTTTGAAGACCCAAAAGGGTTTAATCCTCCATTAGTTACGGTTGGTCGAGAAAGAGTGGCATCATCAGACAAGAACGTATACTCGCTCCCCTCTTGGTATTCTGGGCGTTCGTCCATAGTAATGGCTGCTCTCTGACGTTTTCCTTATTTTTTCGTAAGTTTTCACATAATACTACGTGAACTATTGGAAATATAGCATTCATATAGCTATATTACGCAGTTTTTCAATGTACTTTTCGTTTATCCGCTTAGTATTTCTTGTTTAGCTATACATGTTTTTCATCTTTTCCACTTTTTATTCAGAAAATGTGTAAAAACATGAAAACAAATAAGGAAAAGCAAGAAAACCGAAGAAGAAAGACAAGGGGAATATGGAAAACTCGGCTTCGATCAGATCGATTCAGGTGGTTTTTAAGGAGAATAAAGAGGTGGAAAACAAGGTTCTAAGAAAGAAAAATTTTAAATTCAAAAAGTTTAGTCTTGTTCTTTTATAAGATTTGTGATTTTAATAAAATACCAGTTCAAATAGTATTTTTTAAATTGTCTCTTAAGATTTTTAATTGAAAAATAATCTTAGATAATCGGTAAATAATCCTTGACAAAACCAAAGGAATTAAGAAATCAACATCGATTTATATATACGTTGCTGACTTTTAAACATTTTCAACATTTATACAAATCAGTAATGTTGAAAAGTTCTTTTATTTTGTCTTCTATGATGAATATATCAGTTGGTTGATAATAGCCGACCAGTGTTGATTTTAAGAGAGTTAAGGAGACGATGATGAAGATATCGATCCCTTTGGAAAACGGATTTCTTCCTGATAAATATGGCAAGTATGCACCTAAAGAATTGCAAAGATATGGACATGCAGTCTGCTCCTTCCCTATTACGATCGAAGATGTCCCCGAGAATACTCAAAGCCTTGCTCTTTCTTTCATCGATTACGATTCAACTCCGGTATGTGGATTTACCTGGATACACTGGATCATGTGTGAGATAGATCCTCAAACTACTGAGATACCTGAAGGAGCGAGCCAAGATCCGCAATCAGAATGGCGGCAAGGTTTCAATAGTACTTTCGCGAATCTTTCAGCAATAGATGATGACCTTACGGTTGCACAGGCGTATGTTGGGCCATGTCCTCCTGATATGGATCATACTTACACACTTCGCGTATACGCACTTGATAGCCATTTAGATCTTTCCGAAGGGTTTTTCTATAACCAACTCCATTGGGCTATGAAAGGCCATATTATCGAGACCGCTGAAATAGACGTTATGAGCCGTTCATAGAATGATTTTATTGACTTTCAGAGCTTAAGTTTCTACAATTTTGGGGTTACTCTAAATCTGAAAGGACAGGTAATGAAACGTACCTATCAACCAAATAAGCATAAGCGTGCCAAGACTCATGGTTTCCGTGCCCGTATGGCAACGAAGGGTGGTCGTGCTGTATTATCCGCTCGTCGTGCTAAGGGTCGTAAGCGCCTCTGCGTTTAATAAGCGCATCTACAACTGTGCGTAATACCATTAAGTCAAACACTGATATTTCAGCTGTTTTCTCTCGCGGTAAGCGCTATAGCAGTTCAGGTATGACGTTTATCGTACTTGAAGCACCACAACACGACCCTTCTGGTCGTGTTGCTTTTATTGCAGGGAAAAAGAACGGCAATGCAGTATGGCGTAACGCGGCGAAACGAAGGATGCGCGCGCTCTGTGATGAGTTGAAAGGCCCGTGGTCTGGATTAGATGTTATTCTTATTGCGAAACGTAACATTTTAAAGGTGCCGTATCATAGATTAGTTAATGAAGGGAAGAAGCAAATTACTTCATTCCTAAATTAAGCCATGATAAAAGCTCCTTTGAAAGGTGAAGATGCAAGCATCAGGTAAGGCTTGTTATGAAAAAGGTATTAATGCAGATCAGATCCATACCAAGCAAGCTTGCTGTGGTATGCATTAAATTCTATCGCATCGCCCTTTCGCCGATACTGCCTCCGTCATGTCGTTTTACACCAACCTGCTCGGAATATAGTATTACTGCCATCCAACGGTTTGGTTTTTTAAAAGGTTGTTATCTTAGTATAAGAAGAATAGTAAGATGTCATCCAGGCGGTGATTTTGGATACGACCCAGTCCCTGAATCATTTTCATTGAAACTGGGTAAGAAGAACTGAGAGGACACACGTAATGTGGGACGCATTTAAAGATGCGATATTCATATGTATCGACTTCTTTTATAACTTTGTTCATGACTGGGGTCTTGCAATCGTCATCGTTACCCTGATCTTCCGTTTGGTTCTGTTTCCTCTTATGCAGAAGCAGATCAAATCAACTTTCCAAATGCAGAAGTTTAGTCCCCTTATGCAGGAGATTCAAACTAAGTATGCGGATGATAAACAGCGTCAATCTGCAGAGATGCAGAAATTGTATGCAGAGTCTGGCTTCAACCCTCTTGCTGGTTGTTTACCGATGATCCTTCAGATGCCGATCTTTATCGCGCTCTTCCAGGTTCTTTATGATATGAATAATCGTACGGGCGGTTCCGACTACACGTTCTACAACATCCTGCCTAATCTCGTTGCTTCACCAAGTAACGCATGGGCTGCTGGTTTTGGTGCATTCCTTCCGTATGGTATCTTGCTCATTATCTTTGCAGGTGCGACCTTCTTACCAACATTACTTCAGCAGGTCGGCACGAATAACCCGCAGAAGAATCAACAGATCTTCATGATGGTCATCATGACCTTGATGATGCTTTGGATCGGTTGGGGCTCTCCTGCAGGTGTTCTGTTGTTCTGGGCTACTTCTTCTGTCTTTGCTGTTGCACAACAGCAGATTACACTGCGTATCCTTCGTCGTAAGGACCGCGAGCAAGAAGCGCTTGAAGCTGATATCAAGCCTGTGAAGGTCGATGTAACGCGTAAGGCTAAGAAACCTCGTCCAACTAAGAAAGCAAAGTAAGTCGTATTGAATGGGCAGCGCGCAGATCGCTGTCCATTTTCATTTATGGGCTCCTCCTGAAAACAGGAGATTTGAATAAGAAGGAGAATCATGACTGAAGAAAGCATGGATCAGGCTGAAGAGCTTGAAATGATCGAGACCGTAGAAGAGGGTTTTGATGAAGGCCAGGACAGAGATAATAATTCTGCTGGTGCCCTGACTGATGAAGAGCTTGACCTTGTAGCAGACACTGCTATTGCTGCACTCAAGGATATTCTGAAGTATTTCAATGTGGGTCAAGTGACTATTGATGAGTATGAGGGCGATGAAGGAGAGCTTATTCTTGACATCACTGGCGATGATCTTGCGGTGCTTATTGGCCGTCATGGTCGTACGCTTGAATCGTTGCAGTTTCTCATTTCTGTTATCACTTCCCGCACCATCGGATTCCGTTATCCGATCGTTGTTGATGTGGAAGGATACAAGAGCCGTCAGCGTCAGAAACTCGAGGATATTGCAGAAAGCGCTGCTCATCGTGCAATTTCTCAAGACAAAGAGATTCGCTTGCGCCCGATGACTCCATATGAACGTCGCATCATTCATATCGCATTGCGGGATAATCCGGATGTTGAGACTCATTCTGAGGGAGAAGGCCGCGGCCGCCGCGTTGTTATCAGTCCTCGATAATGTTTCACGTGAAACAGTAAGGAACAACATGGGCTACGAACCCGAGCTATCGATCGAGCAGCGTAAGTTGCTCGATCTTCATTTAGAGCTTGTTTTGAAGGAAAACGAGATATCGAATCTTACTCGTATTGTCGATCGAGAGCAGGGTAATCTCTTACATATTGAAGATTCGCTACTAGGGCTTCCAGAATTTATGGATGCTCCCCAAGGACGGTACGGTGATCTCGGTACGGGAGGAGGCTTTCCTGGTCTTCCTTTAGCGATTATGTCAGGACGGGAGACGGTCCTTATTGATTCCATAGCAAAGAAGACCCATGCGCTCGATCGTATTATTGCAGCTCTTGGGCTAGGTCTACAAGTAAGTACGTATACTGGCCGTGCAGAAGAGCTTGCACAACAACAACCTGCATCATTCTCTGTATTGACCGCCCGCGCGCTGTCTTCTCTCCCATCCTTACTTGAGCTTGCTGTCCCTTTACTTCATCAAGGTGGTCAGCTTATTTCTTATAAGGCAACACTCGATAGTGAAGAGATCGAACAGTGCAAGTTGTTAGAAGAAAAGCTTGGTATGAAAATGGTTTCTAAACGGGAGGCACTGCTTTCTGATGGAGAAACGCATCGTACGATTCTTGTCTTTGAAAAAATAGCAGAACCGACGGTTAAACTTCCTCGTCGCCCTGGTATGGCTCAAAAACGACCATATAAAGCGTAGAGCGTTTAGGTATTTCCTCGATAACTTGTTTCACGTGAAACAGTTTATCGGTATAATCTCAATAACATTTCATGAAAGGAGTGTTCGTGGGATTATTTGACAGTCTAAAACGCAACACAAAACAAGTATCGACTAGACCTTACGAACCACAGGAAGCACGACCAGCTAACTCCCGCTCACAAAACTACGAAGAGATCAACGAGAATGCTCAGGTAGTCGCTCGTGAAGCATATCAACCTGCTGTAAGCGACCAAGAAGAACTTGTTCGTACCGAATCGAGCGCTCCAGTTTCTCAATCGGTATCCGAATCTTACGAAGAAGATTTGGAACCAAGCGGACCTTCTTATATTCCTTTTAAGGATAAAGGCCCTGTTTCTCATATTATCGGTCAGACGAAGATCCTTGCTATCATCAACCAGAAGGGCGGCGTCGGTAAATCAACTACCGCGGTGAATCTTGCTGCAGCCCTGGGAGCTGCCGGTAAAGAAGTTCTTTTGGTAGACCTTGATCCGCAAGGCAACGCGACAAGTGGATATGGTATCGATAAGCGTGATATCGACCAGTGTGTATATAATGTATTGCTCGGAGAAACTCCAGTCGAAGAGGTTATCCTCGCTCAAGTTGGCAATGGTGTGGACGTTCTTCCTTCCACCATTAGTCTCGCTGGCGCGGAAGTCGAACTCGTTAATGAGATGGCACGCGAAAATCGTTTGAAGAGCGCGCTTGGCAGCCTTCGTGGCCGTTACGATTATATTCTTATTGATTGTCCTCCTTCTCTAGGCTTGCTTACTATTAACGCGCTCGTTGCAGCGGATAAACTCCTTATTCCTATACAGTGTGAGTTCTATGCGCTTGAAGGAGTGACAAAACTTCTTGATTCGATGAAACGTGTCAAAAGTGTTCTTAATCCAAGTCTGGATATCTATGGCATCGTTCTTACGATGTATGATGCGCGTACGAATCTCTCGAAGCAGGTCGTTGATGAAGTACGTTCGTTCTTCGGCGACACGGTTTTCAAAACGGTCATTCCGCGTACGGTCAAATTATCCGAAGCTCCAAGTTATGGTCAACCTGTTTTGGATTATGCTCCAGAGAACAAAGGCACTGAGGCATACAACGAGTTGGCTCAAGAGGTGATACAACGTGGCTAAACAGAAAAGTGGTCTAGGAAAGGGCCTTGGCGCTCTTTTTAACGATGCTCCGTCTTATACTTCAAATCCAGGACAAGAAGTTTCTCCAGAGGATTCTCAGTCAAAGGAACTAGACCAGAAGCGTGCTGCTCAACAAGCTTCTGATTCTACGCCGGTGAAAGCTGAAGCAGCAGATCTCGAAATGCAAGCTCCTGAAAAGACAGCAGCGGATATCTATATTTCAGAAGACGCGCTCGAGCATGCGAAAGTGGTCGAGCGAGAAGCTCGTCCTACGAAGGCATCGGCATCTGCTCCTAAGAAGGCGTCAGCATCGAAGCGTCCTGCGCCGGTAGCTTCTTCCCGAACGGCCGCCAAAAAACAACCTTCTGAGAACGTTTCTAACGCCCGAAATACTAATAACTTGGGTGCGAGTTCGGCAAAACAAGCAGCACCGCTCAAATCGGCTCCTGTGGCTTCTGCGCAAAAAACGGCAAAGAAAGACGAAAAAGGTGTTGTCGGCGAGATCCCGCTTGCTCAAGTCCATCCGAATCCGGATCAGCCGCGTACGAATTTCAAGCCCGAAGAGATCGAAGAGTTGGCTGCTTCCATTAAGAGAGACGGACTTCTTCAGCCGATCCTCGTTCGCCGCATGGGTGATCATTATGAGATCATAGCAGGCGAGCGTCGTTGGCAAGCATGTCGTTCGCTTGGTATGGAAACGATTCCAGTTCGTTTTTGGATGGCCGATGAAGATAAGGCCTTGGAACTTGCGCTGGTCGAGAATATTCAGCGTTCGGATCTGAATCCGATCGAAGAAGCATATGGCTATAAGCGCTTGATGGAACGTAAGGGCATGACCCAGTCCGAGGTCGCTCAAACTGTCTCTAAAGGCCGTTCGACCATTGCGAATGCTCTTCGCCTGCTTGACTTGCCTGAAGAAGCTCAGCAGTTGCTCTTTGAAGAAAAGATCTCTGCAGGTCATGCTCGTGCGATTTTGTCTGTTCCGACAGTCGAAGGACGAAAGTCGCTTACAAACAAGCTTATGGAAGAAAAACTGAGCGTACGTGAGACTGAAGCGATCGCGCGCCTGCTTGCAGGACGAGAGAATGCGAAGAATGCCTCTTCAACACGTGTAGCGGCGCCCCCAAGCTTTAAGAAGGCCGCGCGCAGCATGTCGAAGATTCTTGAACTGCCGGTTCGTGTCAAGACCGTCCAAGGCAAGAACAAGATCGAGATCCAGTTCAAAGATGAAGACGAATTGCAGCGTGTTGTAGCGGTGCTCACTGAGAAGAAGGCTTGATCAAGCTCTTCTGGAACACGACCCCTATAGATGAGAAGGCTCCTCTATCTGAAAAGATGGAGGAGCCTTTATTCTGCTGGTCAAGCCTCTTATTTACCAAGCTTGTTCTTCAATTGCCCGCACGCCCCATCAATATCAGAGCCGCGTGAATTTCGGAGTGTCGTTTCTATTCCGACATGCTGTAGAGCCTGCTGCCACTGAGCAATCGTGCTCTTCGGGCTCGGTTTCCAAGGGGAATGCTCGACAGAGTTCAAGGGGATTAGATTTACGTGGCAAAGAAGGCCTTGGCAGAAGTCGATCAGCGCATCAAGTGCCGCATTTGTGTCGTTGATACCCGCGACCATAAGATATTCGAAGCTAACTCGCCTTCCAGAGGCTCTCTGATAGCTCTGGAGGGCTGTTTTTAGTAGAGGAAGGGTCTGTGCACTGCAACGGGGCATGAGCATGTCTCGTACGCTCTGCTGAGCCGAGTGTAGAGACACGGCAAGCGTGTACTGGTGTGAGTCGCTGCCCAGTCGTTCGATGCCCGATGGTATACCACAGGTGGAGACGGTGATATGACGAGCACCGATTCCGAATCCCTTCTTATCGTTCAAGAAATCGAGCGCTTGTAGTGTCGCATCATAATTGAGGAAGGGTTCACCTTGGCCCATGGATACGACATGTGAGACTCGAGTTCCAAAATCATTTTGAATGAATGCAACTTGATCGATCATTTCACCCGCCGCAAGATCTCGCGTAAAACCAGCATCTCCTGTTGCGCAAAATGCACATTGCATAGCACAGCCAGCCTGGGTAGAAAAGCAGACGGTCAAGGACTTCGGTTCGCCTGAAACGGAAGTTTGTAATGAAGGTATGCCAACAGATTCGATACGCGCACCATCAGCAAGTTCGAAGCAGTATTTGCGTGTTTCGTCATGTGAGACCTGCTTGTCGATCAGTCGTGCCGGTATGAGAGGGTAGTCTTGCTCAAGTGTTTCCCGGAAAGCTTTCGGAAGGTTCGACATTTGATCATAAGAGGTCGCTTGCTTTACGAAAAGCCATTGAATGAGCTGTTCAGCACGATAACGAGGCTGACCAAGCTGTTTGCAGAGCTGATAGATCTCTTCAAAGGACAGCGATTTGATCGGCGTTGGCATAAGGCTCCTTAACGTGCGTTTCTTGCTCGGTTCGTAAGACGATTATAATGCGTCGTAGGGCTTCTAACAGAGGTTTGTTATACTCGGAAGAACCCGGCAAGCGGGTTCGATGCACGATCTTGGCGAAAGCAGGATTCATGGCGGTAACGATCGATCCTCAAGAGATTTCAGTAGCGCTCCTTGCGGGCGGGAAGAGTGGCGAGCGCGAGATCTCGCTCGTTTCAGGCAAAGCGGTCTACGAAGCCTTGATCGAAGCAGGGTTTTCAGTGACGCAGATCGATCCTGCGAATAAGAAAGACCTGGTGAAGCTCGTCGAAGGATCGTTCGATGTGGCGTTTCTGGCATTGCATGGCAAGCTTGGTGAAGACGGCACGATCCAGGGAATGCTCGAGATTTTAGGCGTGCCCTATACGGGTCCTGGTGTTTGGTCGAGCGCGACTGCTATCGATAAGG